>WFRG01000070.1 GCA_015486705.1 Hippea sp.
CTTTAGCCAATGAGCTAAATGAAGCGCTATTCGAGCTTAATGGAAATAAGGATGTAAGAGTGATAGTAATAAAAGCTAACGGAAAAGGTTTCTCAGCTGGAATTGATATGAACGAGCTAAAAAACAAAAGTGCAACCGAAATATACGACACGATAACGCTAATGGAGAAAATGAATCTAACCCTTACAAGTATAAGTAAACCTACTGTTGCATCTGTTCATGGCTTTGCCGTTGCAAACGGACTTGGTTTAGTATCTTTGTGTGACTTGGCCATAGCAGCAGAAGGAACAAAATTTGGAGCAACAGCAATAAATGTTGGTCTATCGTGCATAGGACCTGCTGTGTCTATTTCTAAATTGGTTGGCAGAAAAAGAACTTTAGAACTACTTTTAACAGGTAGAATAATCTTGGCAGAAGAAGCTTTAGAATGGGGTTTAATAAACAAAGTAGTTCCAAAAGACAAACTGGAAGAAGAAACCAATAAATTAGCCAAAGATTTGGCAAGTAAGAGCCCACTGGCACTGCAAATAACTAAAAGAGCCTTCTACAAGATGTCAGATATACCTCTCGAAAAGGCTTTAGAAGTTGCAAACCTGGCATTTACTCAAATCTGTACACTTGAAGATGCAGAAGAAGGCATACAGGCATTTTTAGAGAAACGAGAGCCCAATTGGCAATTAAAATAAGTTTGAAAATACTAAAAAGTCGGTTATAATGGTGTGCGTTGCTTTCGGGGCGTAGCGCAGTTTGGTAGCGCACCAGTTTCGGGTACTGGGGGTCGGCGGTTCGAGTCCGCCCGCCCCGACCATCTTCAATCTACATTGCCTCCATGAATGGTGTAAAAGCAATGACCTCAACATCTGTTTCATGAACTAAAACCATATGTTCCAGCCTAATACCCAGCTGTCCAGGTATATAAATTCCAGGTTCAATAGTAAAGACCATATTTGATTGCAAAACTATATCGTTTCCAGGAACAAGATAAGGAAATTCATGAACCTCTAAACCAACTCCGTGACCTAAACCATGAATAAAATACTTATCCAATCCAAATTTAATCAACTCTTTCTTCGCTCTTTCATAAACTTCACCTGCTTTTGTTCTTCCAGGAGCTATCATCTCTGTAGAATAAAGTTGGGCATAAAAAACTGCATTAAATAGTTTCTTTTTTTCATCAGTTTTTTCACCCATTAAAAAAGTATAGGTCATGTCAGAATTATAGCCATCGATATTAGCACCAAAATCTATAACAACAAATTCTCCATCCTCTATTTTTTTATCTTCAGGCATATGATGGGGATAAACTGCATTTGGACCGCTTGCTACGATTGTATCAAAAGCTTCTTTCTCAGCTCCTTGTTTTCTCATTTGATAAACAAGCTCGTCTGCAAACTCCTTTTCTGTTATACCAGGTTTTAAATACGGATAAACTCTCATGAAGGCGTTTCTTGCAGTAAAAGCAGCCCGTTTAATTTGATTAATTTCGTCACGCTCTTTAATCATACGCAAAATGAGGGTTTGATTGGAAAAATCCACTATCTCAAAATCTTTGAAAGCTTCTATTTGCTTGTGACTAGAACGGAAAAAGTCTAACCCTACCCGCTTAACGCCTTTTTTCTTTAAAAAATTCATAACATCGTCCAAATCTTTAGATAAAACCACATTGTTCTTAATTGCATCCAAGGCGGTTTGGTAATAAAGGCTACTAACAAACAGATTTGCTTCTTCTTTGTCAACAACTAAAACACCATCAACATCAGTTCCTGTAAAATACCTGATATCTGAATTATTCTGTATTCCAAAGATTACTACAGCATCGCAATTAAACTCATTAAGCTTTTCCCTTAATCTTTCTACCCTCTGCTTTATCATAACTGAGTCTCCTTTACAGTGTAATTTCTACTCTCTTTTGCCTTATAAAGTGCTTTATCCGCCCTTTTGATTAAAGTTTCTATTGTATCACCCTCTTTAAATCCAGCCACACCGAAACTTGAGGTAATAGAAAAAATGTCATCTTTGTATTTAAACTTTAGTTTACTGATAGACAATCTTAATTTCTCAGCAACATCATAAGCACTATCTAAATCTGTGTTCGGCAAAATAATTATAAACTCCTCACCGCCGTAACGCGACGCTATGTCGGCAGACCTGATAATTGATTTAACTGTTTTGCAGAAACCCTTTAGAACCATATCGCCTGCTAAATGACCATAAGTGTTGTTTACATTACTAAAATGGTCAAGGTCGGCCATAATTATCGAGAGCGGTTGTTTATAGCGCTCTGCCCTTGCTATTTCAATTCTAAGGAAATGTATCAATCCTCTTCTGTTATAAATACCCGTTAATGGGTCAATAACCAGATTTTCTTGGGCCTTCTTAAGTTTTTCACGCAAATCCTCTATCATCTCCTGTGATTCTTTGAGTTTTGCAGAATATTGCTCAATCTCGCTCTTCATACTAACAGTCGTATCTTTTATCCTTATAGCTATGCCGATTAACCTTTTACTCAGCTCATCAACGTCAACATCTTTGCTACTTATAGCATTGTTAATCTCATTAATATGCCCTTGGAAAGTGTCAACATAGTTGGTTGACGAAGATGTAAAAGTAGTAATTGTATATATGAGCGCTTTTAAAGCTTTATTGAGCTTGTTCTGAAGAGAATCTATGTATTCTTCTTCTAACTTCTCCTTTTCCTTTACCAACTCCTTAATTTCATCCCTAATATCTCTCTCATCAATCCTGTAAGGGCTTGCAATAAGCTTACTCTGCAGCTTTTTGACCTTATCTAAATACAATTTAGCTCTATTATCATCGCTTTCTACATCTAAAAGGGAGAACAAAATTTGCAATATATCCCTATAAACAACATCTTTAGAATCCTTAGTTGTAGTACCCAACCTAAACAGTATTTCTTTAGTTTGTTTTAAGGAATCTATATCAATTTTTCTTTTGAGAATCTCTTTAACCTTTTCTAAGCTGTCGCGCCATTTCTTGTCCGATTCAGCAGTTTTTGCTATTGCAACCAATAAACTAATATTATTCAAGATAAGATTGTTAAAAACCGCCTTTTTATTTTGAACAAACTCGTCATGCTCTATCACAAAATCTGCTATTGCATTACGAAAAGCTACCAATTTAGATGTGTCTTCTTCATATTTTATTTTCTTTACCTTACCTTTGAATGCGTCTATCTTCGAATCTATATCTTTATCCCCAACCTTTAGAGAAATAAGAAGGTATACTATAGCAGCTGACAAATTTTCTATATATGTCGAACATGAGACCTTTGTTTTAGAGCTTCTCCTAATAACCATAACACTCCTCACTAAAAAACAAACAAGTTGACAAAGTTAGCCTTAGAAACTAATCTATAATACAACTTATGTTGCTTTCTGTCCAATTTTTGGGTGCTTTTTAATGATTAAAACTAAGCAGTTTATAGACATAACAAAAACAAACCTACTCATACTATCTATTAGACTCCTATCTGTAGCAGGAGCTATTCTTTGGGTAACCAATCCCAATCTTTACATAGCAACAATAAGCAAAGAGTATCTAATATTCATATACAATGCAATAATTTTTGTTTATGTATTATTTTTTGTTTTGCGGTTTACAATTCCACAAAAAACAAATAAATGTGAATATTTCTGTCTCATGACTTTTATTTTTGATCAAATAGCAATATCATTCTTCACCTATAACACGGGTGGTTTTTCAAGTCCATTTTATTCAGGATACTTTGTTGTAATCACGTTCTCTGCTTTTGTTTTGGGTCTAAAGGATGCTGCTATTACCGCTTTTTTTGGGGCTTTATTCTATATTTTATTTAACTATTCATACGGGGTTGGTTTATACAACTTGGCCGATATCGCATATAGAATTATACCGTTTTTTATAATAGCTTATCCTACAGGTATTCTAAGTGACAGGCTTGAGAAACATTTAGTAGAAATAGAAAAGTTAAATGCTAAACTAACAAGCAAAAACACAAAACTTAGAGAAACACTGATGGAAATGGAAAAAATGCATAATCAACTTATAAAAAGAGAAAAAGAGAAAGCTATGCTGGATTTAGCTGAAAGCATAGCGCATAGGTTAAGGAATCCATTAATGAGTTTAGGTGGTATAGCAACAATATTAGACAAAAAAATAAAAAAAGGTGCAAATTTGGATGAGATGCAAAAATATATAGAATACATAAAAAATGAAAGCAAAAACATGAGTGAACTCATAAACAATCTATTAGAAATGAGCTCAAGAAATATAGAGATGAGCTTCATTTCCATAGAAAACTTAATAAAAAGCCTGGTTAGTGAATTAGAAGAAAGCATCAGGCAAAATAATATAGCGTTGGAACTTAATATAGAAAAGAATCTCCCTCCCATTAGAACAGACAAAAACAAGCTAAGGATAAGTTTAAGAAATATAATGGACAATTGTATAAAAGTCATGAAACACGGAGGTAAACTGACTATTAATGTCTACAAATCAATAACAATCGAGAATACCATCGAAATAATAATAAAAGATACAGGACCTGGCATACCAAAAGATATTCTTAAAAACATATTCAAACCGTTTGAGTCTGGAGGTTCTGTAAAAAAGGGTATAGGCTTACCTTTGGCTAAACATTCTATTGAAATTTTGGGCGGAGAACTTTATATAGAAAGTGAAATTGGTATTGGAACGACGTTTAAAATAATTCTACCGATGTGAGGTTTAAAAATGAAAAAAACTGTTTTAAGTGGAATGAGGCCAACGGGTATTTTACATTTAGGAAATTTATACGGTGCATTACAAAACTGGATAAACTTAGAAAAAGAGGATTACAATAGGTTTTATTTTGTGGCAGACTGGCATGCACTTACAACTGGCTTTGACGATGCAAAGGATATCACAGAAAGTACAATAAACATGGTTATAGACTGGATTGCCTTTGGATTAAGCACAGAAAAAAACACACTTTTTGTACAATCACTTGTAAAAGAGCACGCCGAACTATTCCTTTTGTTATCAATGATTACGCCTGTTGGATGGCTTGAGAGAGTTCCATCATACAAAGACCAAATTGCACAATTAGGCAAAGCCAAAACGTCCAATTACGGATTTTTGGGCTATCCAATCCTAATGGCAGCGGATATTATAATTTACAAGGCTCATTACGTGCCTGTTGGCTTAGATCAAGTAGCACATTTAGAATTTACAAGAGAATTGGTCAGACATTTCCATAACCTAACTCAAACAAACGTGTTTATAGAACCTCAGCCCCTTTTGACAGAAGTACCAAAAATATTGGGTCTTGATGGCAGAAAAATGAGTAAATCATATGGCAATGCCATATACTTATCAGATTCAGAAGAAGAAACGGCAAAAAAAATCAAGGTTATGTTTACGGACCCCAGAAGAAAACGCAAAACAGACCCAGGAGTAGCAGAAGAGTGCGGTGTATTTATGCTGCACAAAATATTTACACCAAAAGAGACTCAGGATGAAATAAAAAGCGCTTGTTCTAAGGCAACAATAGGATGTGTAGAGTGCAAGAAAAAATTGATTGAGAATTTGAACAATAAGCTTAAGCCAGTAAGAGAAAAAAGAGAAAAATTGCTAAATAAAAAAGAATATGTTAAAGAAATATTGATGGAAGGTTCTAAAAAAGCCCAAGACGTGGCTTCAAAAACGTTAGAAGAGGTGAAAGATGCAATTTTTTCAGCAAAAAGATTTGGAAAAGCTTGAAAGAGACTTAATAGACAAAAATACACAACTCTACAACAAAACTGCACTTTACTTTTTAATGAAACACATACTTTTGCAACACGAAAGATACGAAGAAAACTATAGTTTTATCATATTTGACTGTGCAAAAGAACATAGCGTAAGATCTAACTGCGAAGATATAATACAAAGTTCAATAGACAAAGCTATAGCAGAGAAGCTTAAGAAAATCTGCAGGCGAAGTGATATACTCTTTCATTGCAATGAGGGTATATTTTGTATCTTAACGAGAGTTTTTTTAGGAGATGATACTGTTCTTTTTTGTGACAAAATCACAAGGAACTTTGAGGATTTAGGAGATGAAAACTGCACTTTAGAGGTAAAACCCAAATACGGCATAACATTCTCAAAAATAAATGACACCCCCGAAAGCTTTGCTCAACGTAGCTGGGATGCCCTAAACAGAGCCTTAGAGAAAGATGAACTCATAGTGATTGAAACTTAGGTTGAACCTAAAAACTTTTTATCTATGAAATTTGTGTCATAATTGTTGTTTATAAAATCGTCAGTTGTGAGCAGTTTTTGGAAGAAGGGTATTGTGGTCTTTACGCCTTCTATAACAAATTCATCTAAGCATCTCAGCATCCTTTTGCGGGCTTCTTCTCGACTGTTACCTCTAACTATAAGCTTTGCTATCATGGAATCATAGTAAGGAGAAATCTTAGTGTTACAACAAACGGCAGTATCCACCCTAACCCCAGGCCCACCTGGCATGTAAAGCTCTTTTATGGTACCAGGAAATGGATAAAACTTATCAGGGTCTTCAGCGTTTATTCTACACTCAATTACGTGAAATTCTGGCTTCAGTGCAGACTGCGTAAAACTCAACTCATATCCTGCAGAAACGTTAATCTGCTCTTTAATCAAATCTATACCATAACACATTTCGCTCACTGGATGTTCAACCTGTATACGCGTATTTATCTCAATGAAATAAAAATCTTCTCCATCAAATAAAAACTCCATCGTGCCTGCATTCTTGTATCCCAAAACCTTGGCCGCCTCAATGGCTGTGTGGTGCAGTTTTTTCCTCGTGTATTCCTTTAAAACAGGTGACGGAGATTCTTCCAATAATTTTTGATGTCTCCTCTGAAGTGTGCAGTCCCTTTCTCCGATATGAACAATATCTCCAAATTCATCAGCTATAATTTGAACTTCTATATGTCTCGGGTGCTCTATAAACTTTTCTATATAAATATCGTCTCTGCCAAAAGAAGCTTTGGCTTCAAGTTTTGCTGCACGGTAAGAGTCAATTAGTTCTCTTTCTTCCCTTACAACCCTCATGCCCTTGCCGCCGCCTCCCCACGAAGCTTTCAGCAATAACGGATAACCAACTCTATTGGCAACTTTAATTAAACTACTCTCATCATCTATTGAGCCACTACTACCAGGAACTGTAGGTATACCGTTTTCATCCAGTATAGCTTTAACTTTGGCTTTATCTGCCAATCTTTCCATAGTTTCGGCATCAGGCCCTATAAATTTAACACCTAAATCATCACAAATCCTAACAAAATTAGGGTTTTCAGACAAAAAACCGTACCCAGGATGAACAGCATCACACCCAGAGTTAGCTATAGCTTGAGCGATATTGAAAAGGTGCAAATAGCTTTTTTTTGCCTCGGCAGGCCCTATACAAATCGCCTCATCGGCCAATTTTACATGCATAGAATCTTTATCTTCCGTCGAATAAACAGCAACAGTTTGTATACCCAGCTCCTTAGCAGCCCTTATAACCCTAATAGCTATCTCTCCCCTATTTGCAATAAGGATTTTCCTAAACATCAATCCAGCCTCTTAACAAGAAATAATGGTTGGTCAAATTCAACTTTTTGGCCGTTTTTAACCAATATTTGCTCAATTTTGCAAGGAAACTCAGCCTCCAATTCATTCATTATCTTCATAGCTTCCAAAATACACAAGGTATCACCCTTCTTGACCTCATCACCAATTTCAACATAAGGAGGCGAAGTAGGAGAGGGAGCCCTGTAAAATGTTGCGACCATTGGAGATCTAATTTCCACAAGCCCTTCTGTCTTTTTCTCGTTATTTTCATTCTTCTCTTCAACATCATCATCAGTTAGCTGCTGCTTTTGTACGCTTGTCTCCACTACTACAGGCTGAGGGGTTTGCGTAACAATATTATCTCCAACAAATGCATCTTTCTTTTTTAAAATTATATGCATTTCATCATCTTTGTATTCAAATTCCACAAATTGACTTTTTTCAACAAAACGCATCAAGTCCTTTAACGACTTCAAGTCCATCACAAAACCTCCTTTTCATTATCATGAAAACTATATCAAAAAAAGAACTTTCATTCAAATACTATTTAGAATCTAAACTA
>WFRG01000071.1 GCA_015486705.1 Hippea sp.
AAGAAGAGAGAAAAGTTTAGCCTCAAGAAGGCTAAATCCTTCTCTTCTTCTTGTGCTAACCCTTTTGCTTGTTCTTGCTCTGGTGTCTCTTCCCCTTAAGGGATATGGTCTTTTAAAAAAGAGTAGGGTCATTTTTTATAGTTGACTCCCTTAACAAATCCCTTAAAGCCGCTATTCCTTCCGCCTTTAAATACATACGGAATACCACGATCTACGCACATAAAATACCTCTCCCTTGTGGTAGTCGTGCCTAAGAATGTAGAGCCCTCAAGATAAAAATGGTTGCAAAAGCCCCTTTTTAGTGTGCCGTAAACAAAAATCTTGTGCTTCATGCGAAAATTATACAGAATAAAGGGAACTTTCAAAAGGGGTGAGGAGATGAAAAACAACGGATTTATTCTAATCACGGGCGCAACGGATGGTATAGGTCTGCGAAGCGCAATAGAGTTTGCAAAGCAAGGAAAAAACCTGATCATTCATGGAAGAAACAAAGAAAAATTAAAAGAAATGGCCAAAAGGTTAGAAGCGTTAAATAGCAAAATAGTCATAAAAACCGTTTGTGCAGACTTTGAAAATCTAAGGGAAACAAGGGATACCTTTGAACAGATAAAGAACGAAAGCATAAATTGCCTGATAAACAACGCAGGGTGTTTTTCTCACGAATTAAAGTTGACTGTAGATGGCTTTGAAAAAACATACCAAGTGAACCATTTAGCCCATTTTTTGATAACGCATATACTTCTGGATTCGCTCATTAAAAACGCACCATCCAAAATAATTGTGGTCGCTTCAATGGCTCATGCAAATAGTGCGGACTTTAAAGCCATCGAGAAGGGGAACTTTCCAAAGGCATACGAAGCCTATTCTTTATCGAAGTTGTGTAACATACTCTTTGCATTCAAATTGTCAAGGGAGTTAAAAGACAAAAATGTCTCAGTTAATGCCTTGCATCCCGGCGCTATAAACACAAAACTCTTAATAGAGGGCTGGGGAGTCTGCGGAGGCAGTGTTGAAAACGCCTACAGAATGATAGATTTCGCTTACAGTTTAGATACCTCGATTACAAGTCAATACCTAAAAGACTTTAGAATCCAAAAGGCGACAGATTTCGCATACTCTAAGGAAAACCAGGATAAGTGCTATGAGATTTCAAGAAAACAACTGCAAAACGTTAAATTTGTTTGACTTCTCATTTCTAAACTGGTATAAAGCATTATCTTCTTTGACTTAGGCCATAGGTCGATGAAGAACTGAATGCTTTTAGGTGTTCAGTAATAGATTTTTGTAGAGGTGTGTTTTTATGGTTAAGACTCTTTATGTGGGTAATCTACCCTACCAGACAACTGAGGGTGAGCTTAAGGAATTATTTGAGGAGTACGGAGAAGTTAACTCAGCTAAGATTATCACAGACAGGGAAACAGGCAGGTCCAGAGGATTTGGTTTTGTTGAAATTGATGAAGGTAACGCTCAAAAAGCTATCGACTCTCTAAACGGAGCGAACTTTGGTGGTAGAAACCTGAAGGTGAACGAAGCAAGGGAAAGAAAACCTAAAAGATTCTAAAGCCAACCGGGCGGCTCGCCGCCCTTTAAATATCCCAAAAAGTTTATGTATTTTTCATATTTTGGATAGAAGGTGGGGGTGTTTTATTTTCTTTTAATGTAATCAAAAATATAACTTTTCTTTCCAACAACTAAAACAATAAAAGAAAAAGAGGGCGAAATGCCCTCAATGAGTGTATTTTTCTTTACTCAACTTTGAGAACTTCTTTGATAGCCTGCTTAAATGCATCCTTGGGAAGAGCACCTACAGCCATTTGAGGTTGTTCATTTAGAGGGATAAACAATAAAGACGGAATACTTCTTATGCCGAAGACACCAGCAAGTTCCTGTTCTTGGTCTGTATTTACACGGTAAATTCTCAATTTTCCTTCATATTCTTTAGCCAATTCCTCTAAAATTGGTTCAACCATTTTACACGGTCCACACCAGTCAGCATAGAAATCAATAATACAAGGCAAATCACCCTTATAGCTCCACTGCTGGCTCTCCTCGTAGTTAAATATTTTTTCTTTAAAATCCTGAGTAGTTAACATTTCAACCATCAAAAATCCTCCAATAAAAAATTTCTCACCAAGGCTAACATAGAGACCTTAAAAAGTCAATAAGTGTATTGCCAACTTTTTACTAAAGTGTAGAATATCAACCATGTTAAGCTTAACGACAACAGGCATACTGCATGCAATAGGCATTTTCCTTATAGGTAACATTGTAGGTTTTATCAACGTTCTGGCAGCTGGTGGGTCGTTCTTGACATTGGCATTCCTCATTGCCATCGGCTTTCCACCAAATGTTGCAAACGGCTCAAACAGGATAGGCTTGCTCTTACAAAATACATTCGCTACAGCTAAATTTCACAAACTCAAGATCTTAAAGGCAAGGTTTGCGCTAACCGTTGGGATACCGGCAATTTTAGGTGCGTTACTTGGAAGCTACATTGCCGTTCACATATCAAATGAGCTGTTGAAAAAGATCATAGCCATCCTAATGGTCGTAATAAGCCTAATCACCATTTACAAGCCCGATAAGTTCGTAAAGAGCAAGGAATTTTCAAAGAAGAAATGGATTGCAATGATAGCAATATTCTTCTTCATTGGAATTTATGGCGGCTTTATTCAAGCAGGAGTTGGTTTCTTTATCATTACGGCATCGATCTGGGGCGGTTTCAGTATGGTAGAGGCTAATTCAATTAAGGTGCTGATCATCACGATGTACACAATAGCCGTGCTGCCTGTATTTCTAATATCACATCAAGTAGATATAATGGCGGGCATCCTACTGGGCCTTGGGAGTATGATTGGCGCACGGCTCGCAATAGGTGTTTCTGTAAAAAAGGGAGACAAGTTTATCAGAACGGCTCTTTTAATCTTGCTTTTTGTCTTTGCAATTAAATTGTTGTTATTTTAAGGGGTGAACATGGATGTCTATATTTTAGCTATAGGAAACGAAATTTTAGAGGGTTCAATTCTCGATACAAACTCAAACTACATTGCAAAAGAGCTTTTTAGGGAGGGCATAAGCGTAAAGGGTATATTCGCCGTTGGCGATGACAAAAATGACCTGATCAAACTAATAAACGATCTAACAAAAAGTGCATCTGTTATCGTAACAACCGGCGGTTTAGGACCAACATTCGACGACATCACAATGGAAGCCATAGCAAAGGCATGCAACAGGACGCTCAAGCTGAACAGAAAACTTTACTTTGAACTGTTAAACAAGGTCAAAGCTAAAGGTGTGAGGCTTAAACTCAGCCACCTAAGGCAAATCCACATACCCCAAGATGCCATTGTAATAAAAAATCAATTTGGAACGGCGCCCGGGATCTACTTAAAATGCAAAAACAGCCACATAATAGCCCTGCCCGGAGTTCCCAGTGAGATGAAGCCCATGTTCGAAAACGAGGTTTTGCCTTTGGTTAAAAACATCTACAACCCCGAAGCACTCTTTAGCTGCGACACAAAGATAATAGGCGTTGCAGAGTCCGATGCAGATAAGTTTTTAAAGACCCTGGATTTTAAAGACACAGAGGTGATACTCAACGCAATGGAAGGTGAACTTGCTGTAAGGGTTAGGTCGAAAAACAAAGAAAATGTGGAGAAAATAAAAAGTGCATTTCAAGATATGTACGGCTTTAAGGTCTTTTCCGTCAACAACGAAAGCATTGAGGATGTGCTTGCTAATTTGCTCGATGAGTTAGATTTTAAAATCGCATTTGTGGAAAGCATCACAGCAGGTATGTTGGCACAAATGATGGTTGGTAAAGCTTGTTTCTCAGGAAGCTTAGTTTCAAACGAAAGAGCTGATTTGGACATTTTACCCTCCGAGGCAGACATAATTGCTATCCCATGCAACCTATCGGGCAATGAGTTTGAACTAAAGCTCATGGTTGAAGATGAAGAAAAGAGTTTTTACTTAAGGTACCTTGGAAACGTGAATTTCATGAGGAGGTCCATAGCAAAGCGGACATTGGGCTTTATTTTTGAATATCTCAAGGAACATTACGATTGATTTTTTTGGCCTTTAATACTATCATCAATGGCGGAGGACGAAATGAGTGAAGTTAAAGTTTATCCAGATAGTATCTTAAGAAAAAAGGCTAAAGATGTTGTAAAGATAGATGATAAGATCGTTCAGCTATTGGATAAAATGGCTGACATCATGTACAGGTACAACGGCATAGGT
>WFRG01000072.1 GCA_015486705.1 Hippea sp.
ATAGATTAAGGCAAAAGAAAAAGGCGGGGCTTTTGGATTTTAGTCCTTAGAACCAGAGATTTAGCAAATGGGGAAGGGATGGTGCACTTTTGTAGGGCGTAATGGTGTAGTTTTGGAAGGCGCTTGACAGCCCCTCAATATGGTCATCCCCACGAACGTTAAACAGATACTCAAATTCACGGTGATCTAACCTTATTCTTCTATGGTTAAAAATGGGCGGAAACAGGCCATCAAAATTGATTAAAGTTTTGTTAACAAAATAGCTCCCATTTATATTCATATTTTTAGGCAATTTACACCTATAAAACAAACCATCAAAAATCACTGTAGTTTTAGTATGGCCATCATCATCCTCTTCATGCTCTGTTGCCATGATATGACTAAAAACAAAATCGTCACCAAATATGAGGTCTGAGCCATCGATAGAATCATAACCTCTGATAAGCCTACTCTCTTTAATATACATCTTATCTATCATATTTCTCGGCAAATATCTCAAACCTTTAGATTCTACAAATGGCGCTATGATTGCATCTTTAAACCTGTATTGATAATCGTTGACAACAAAAACAACGAAAATTATAGCCATAATCCATATAGAGAAAATAAAAAATGTAGCGTCTGAATCTCTGCTCGAAAGAGCTAATAAAGTTATCAAAGTTACACTAAAGAAAACAAACGCTATCAGCATAGTTGTGTTTGAGCTATATTTTTTTAACTCTTCAAGTTTATCCTTTTCCTGCTTCATTTTTGGCCTATCCATTCAAATAAGTCTTTTAATTAGCATTTTTCCTCTCGTTTTCAGGTATGGAAAAAAGCTCCTGACGTTCATAGTTCAAAGAAGAAGCAATTATATTTGTAGGAAACATCTCTAAAGCATTATTAAAGTCGGTCACAACTTGGTTGTACGCCCTTCTTGCAGCACTGATTTGGGACTCTATATCGCTTAATTCGAGTTGAAGTTGCAATAAATTATTGCTTGCCTTCAAATCCGGATAATTTTCAAAATTTACAAATAAGGATTTCAGCTTACCCTCAAGTCCGTTTTCTACTTTCAACTTCTCTTTCAAATCATTGGAGCTTAAAGCTTTAGACCTTAACTCAACAACATCCTTGATGAGTTTGCTTTCATAATTCATATATTGTTTTACGGCTTCAACAAGATTGGGTATTAAGTCAAATCTTTTCTTAAGCAGGGCGTCAATAGAGGCCCTAATATTGTCCACTTGGTTTTTCTTGTAGATTAGCCCATTATACACAGCAATCAAAACCATAAGCATGACAACTACTACACATAAAACGGCAGCAACATAGATATTAATGATTCACCTCCATCTTTTTTGGTTTTAATAATAAACGAATAAAAAACGTTTGGTAACTGGCCCACACATACTTACCACCCTTACTAAATATATACAGGTTTACAAACTTACTCAACCATTCATAAGGGTAACCTGCTACCCTTATGATGTCTTCTAGTAGTAAGGTTGGAAACCTTACTATGTTTAAGGATATCATGGATTTTGTTGATTTCAGCTTCTCAAAAGGCGTCATGCCGTTCATGTCTATGCCATAGTGAGGTCTTGCTGTATTCCATGTATCTTGCCATTGTTGAGCTTTGAGCAAGAACTCAGCATCATTCTTGCACCTTTCTGGATGAATGGAGAAAAACGATTCATCATCTTTTCTGTGTGAGTTTTCCACTATAGCCTGCAGATGCTTTGCACCTGGTGGTATGGGTTTTAATTCTGTATTAAGTTTTGAGAAGAAGTCATTGTATTCGTCTAACTTCCTCTTGCTTGAGGATGCAAACTCAGAACCATTGTCCAACCTTATACTTATTTTATCTCTTACATTGTGCAGTCTTAACCACAATACGACAAAGAGGATAAAGGCGAAACCGAAAGATGCAGAAAGAGTATGGGAATAAGCTGTAAATCTCATTCTTGTTTTTACATCAATTGCGTTCCATTCGTATCTTGGCAGGTCGTATCTTTCCATATGCTTGTATACACTCTTTGGCAGGGATGTCTCATCAAGTATGTGTTTTGTGTCTATCTGGAGGTGACTGAAGGGCGTTAAGTGTTCATAATCATAAAGGTGTCTCCTGTTGTCAAGCGCCTTCCAAAACTACACCATTACGCCCTACAAAAGTGCACCATCCCTTCCCCCTTTCTAAGTCTTAAATCCTAAGGACTAAAATCCAAAAGCCCTGCTTTTTTCTTTTGCCTCAGTCTATAGCTTTCCCCTTTGATGTTGATGATGTAGCTGTGATGAATAAGCCTATCCAGTATAGCGGTAGTTAAACC
>WFRG01000073.1 GCA_015486705.1 Hippea sp.
GTGTTTCTAAATCCATTACCTTTTCACATAAACATAAACAGGCTCACCAAAGTACACATCCGCACTCTTTAGGTCAAACTTGATTCTAATGGGGATTTGTGGCTCCGTGTTGCATACGCTAAATAAATTCAAACCCCCAACCTTCTCAACAGTGCCGGCAAAAGCCTTCCTTTTTTGAGAATCAAATATCTCAATCCTTTCGCTTTTATAAACGTACTTAAGGTAATCCGGCGTAATGTAAGCCTTAATATAGATAGTGTTCGGATCATAGATATAAACCAAGACTGTTGTAGGAGAGACCGTATCACCAACATGAACCAAATCCTGGGCAACAACTCCATCTACGGGGCTTGAAACACGTGTGTAGGACAACATAAGCTCGGACAACTTCACATCCTTTTGCACAACATCCAGCTCTGCTTTTAGTTGGGCGTATCTATTTGGATCTGTTCCGTTATCCACTTGATCAAGCTCCAGTTCTATGCTTTTTAGCCTGCTTTTATTCTTTTCAACCTCAGCCCTATAAAGCGTATCATCAATCAAAGCAATCAGCTGCCCTTTCTTTACACTATCTCCAGATTTAACGTACATTTTCGTAACCATGCCCGTAACGTAGGTTGGCGACACACCAATCACTTTTGCCGACACAAATGCCCTTTTTATAACAATTCGTGAGAACCTGTTGTATAAATTGCTGTAAATTATCGGTATGGCAACAATCAAAATTATGGACAAAAGAACAATGCCAATGTTGAGTTTCTTACTCATGAGAAATTAAAGGGGCTTGGGCCCCTCACCTTTGTATAGTCACAAATATTTGGGCTGAACCCCTAACGATATTTAAGAACAAAACATTTTTGTGTTTATTTTTGTTCAAAATCCTCTTAAAATCATCCAAATTTTTAACCTTCTCGTAGTCCGCACGGACAATAACATCACCCGGTTGCAAACCAACAGCATAGGCAAAAGAGTCCCTTTCGACCTCAACGATAACAACGCCTTCCTTTTGTTTTATTCCATATTTGGCACGCAAGGATGGAACTATGTCCGCCACAGTAAAACCATAAGGCGTCTTAAACACCCTAACACCGTTCTCTGCCATCTCGCCGCTTGTGGGTCTAACACCCAAAGTCACCCAAACCTTCATGGGCTTTCCGTCCCTGATGATCCCAAGCTCAACCCTTGTCCCCGGTCTCATCGTGAATATCATGTAAGGCAGGTCACTCGACGATCTTATCTTCTTACCGTTAACGCTGACTATTATGTCACCGGGTTTTAATCCTGCTTTATACGCAGGGCCATTCTTGAAAACCTGAGAAACAATGGCACCGCCACTTATGCCTTTAAGACCCATACTGCGTGCTGCCTCAGGCGTCAAGTTCTGTATCATCACACCTAAATATCCCCTTTTAACCTTTTGACCTTTCATTAGGTATGGGAGTTCTGATTTAACCATATTAATGGGGATTGCAAAACCAATACCCTGACCGCCTTCAACAATCGCTGTATTTATACCTACAACCTCACCCTTTAGATTAAGTAAAGGCCCTCCAGAGTTGCCTGGATTTATCGCCGCATCCGTTTGCAAAAAGTGATCGTACGGCCCTTCTCCTATTACCCTACCCTTTGCACTGATAATTCCGGCTGTTACCGTTCCATTCAAACCAAAAGGGTTTCCAACTGCCACAACCCAATCACCAACCTCTATGGTATCAGAATCACCAAGGTGAAGCGTGGGCAAAGGTTCCTTGGGATCTATTTTTATCAAGGCAATATCTGCTTTGGGATCAGTGCCAACAACCTTGGCAGTGTAGGTATCCTGGTTCTTAAGCAGCGTAACCCTGATAACAGAGGCGCGCTTTATAACATGGTAGTTTGTTAAAATATAACCATCATTAGAGATGATAAAACCTGAACCCAAAGCGTGAACCTTCCTCTTTACGGGAAAGTTGTTGAAAAATTGGTTAAAGAACTGTTGGAAAGGATCATTGGGGCCAAAATCAAAGAATGGATTCGTTTGCGTTTCAACAATCTGTGTTGTACTGATATTCACAACCGCGGGCAGGGCCTTTTTTGCAACATCCTTAATATCCGGTAAACAGGCTGCAAAGACGTTTGAAGTAAAAAGAAAGATCAAACCAAGTATTATATAGATCTGCTTTCTTAATAGCATCCTTCTCATAAACACCCCCTAAAAGCATTTTTTAAATAATAAACCTTTAATCTAAATTTTTAAAGTTTTTTCCAAAATTGCACCTAATAGTATCACATTCCAAAGCAAAAACAGCCACAAAAGAACAGAGGGAACGATAGCAACGGCTCCGTAGATCTTGTTATATGAAAACAGAGAAAAGTATATCCCCATGCCAAACTTTAAAAGAAACACATTTACCGTAGTTATCAGGGCACTTAGGATCACATTCTTAAGGCCTACCTCTTTTGGCTTCGAGATATAAAACAGCGAAGAAAGCATTATAAACCAAATTATAAATGGCAAAATTTTAACATAGATGCGATTGGCTATGTGTGGTGCAAAGTATGGAATAACAACCTTTAGAGCCAACGCTATAGAGATAATCGTGGCAACGGCAACGAGATTCAAAAGAAAGAAAAAAGCCCCTTTTAAAATATTGAATTTTCTCGAAGACGAAAGTATGTCATTAATAGCCTTCATAAAGCCCAAAATCAAGCTTATCATGGAGAGAGAGAATATGATCGAGTTTAAAAGCTCCATACCAGAGAGATTTTTCAAAAAGACATCAAAGTAATGGGAAATCTGACCCGAATAGGCGGGAATTATTTTTACAAGCATGGACTTAATATACGGAACCTTTTCCTTAACAAAGGGAACTTTTGATAAAAGAAAGATAACGGTGTACAAAAAAGGAACAATATTCAAGACCGTCAAATATGTTAAAAATGCACTCCACAGAAAAACGTTTTTCTCTTTGTATATCTTGAAGGTCTCTTTA
>WFRG01000074.1 GCA_015486705.1 Hippea sp.
AGCGTCAGATGTGTATAAGAGACAGCACAACATATAATATAAAAGCATTTTTGTTTCAAAATGCGGTTTAAGGGGAGTTTATGGAATCGCCAATTTCCATTTTTTTGGGGTGTTGTTTTGCCAAAAAAATACAGCACCCCGGTTTCAATATTTTATTATTCTGTTCGTTATACATGAGAAATATGTTTGATATATTTTTAGGTAGGCGAGTGTATAGCGGTAGTATGTTTCATTTAAAAAAAGAAGAAATAGAAAGGAGGTTGTCTTTTAGTTAAAAAACGGGAATAGTGCTTATATATTTAAAAAAGCTCGCCATGCCTCTAATTAAAAAAGGAGGTTGCTTTATGATGCGGTTTAGGGATGCCTTTAAAGATGTTCCTTTTCTTTCGAAAAACTCTTTGGAAATTAGAAAACTTATAAAAACGTACCTTTCGCTAACCTTGGTAGATGTAAAAATGGAAGACCTAATTCAGGAATCATATTGTGTTTATTACGATTTAATAAGTATTAGGGATGATGTATCGAGCATAACAAAAAAGGAGTATTTGGCAGCACTAAAAAAAAGGTTTAAACAGTTACGAATGCCCCCCTTATTCAACGTTGCGGATTTAGAGATTCAAATGGATAATAAAATAGCGGAAACAACGCCGGAAGATATTTACATCGAGAAAGAAGAAGAAAATATAGTTACAGAACAGGATAAAAAGCGCGAAATTCAAACAATTATCATCTTTTTTACGTTCCTTGTACAAATTAATACTTTTCTTGAGGTTATCTCAAAAGAAAAGCGAAACGTTTGGCAGTCTTGGTTAGAGTTCAATATCTATAACACTGGTGATATTGTACAAGAAGATGGTTCGATAAAAAAAAGGCGAATTAAAGATTTTCTAAATTTCTTATACGAGCAAAAAGGAATTAAGAAAAGCAGGACAGCGGTTTACAATCTCTTAAATCGTGGCGTAATAGAGTATCAAAAAAAGTGTCAGGTGAGATAAAACGTATCATTTTCGTTATAAAATAAAACAAACTATATATCCATATCACCGACGATACGTCAACGTATCTCCGAGTAGTTTTGACGTTACGCCGACGTATCGTCAACGTTACGCCGACGTATCGTCCACGTATCGTCAACGTATCATCAACGTATCGTCGGTGATATAGTAAAAAATATTTATGGTAGGAGGTGTTTAAAATTTCTAAAAGTTATAAAAAATCTTTTTTGTCGAAGGAAAAATATGCCTCATATCAATTATTTTTTAAAAAGCAGGGCTTAGAAAAATATGCCCCATATATCACGTCTTTGATTGTTAACAATTTATTGGATGATTTTCTTGATGCGGATAATCCGCCGCCATCTATAGACGCCCTGCCGGAAAAAGTAAGGTATAGTCTTACTGTCTATTTGACGCTTTTTGATAATCCTAATACAGAATTCTTGAAATTTTTGATTAGACGACTTCCTAATGTGACGAGAAAAAAACTTTTTGAAACTTGGAAGTATGATCCCGTTGAAAGTTTTGTTTATACTACAATTCTTAACGCAGCGAATAGCGGTAAAACAGTTTCTACTAAGACTATCATTAATTATTTAAGGAAGTATAAGAATATCAAAATAGACAATAGAAATGAATTCTTATACAAAGCTATGATACGTCGTGTGCGAGTAAGAATTGCAAATAAATATTATAGGAAGCGATTGACATCCATGTAGATTTCTTCGCTCAAAAAGTGACAAAAAAACGTTATATAAGAAGAGCGAAGAAAAAAGGAGGTTGTTGATGCTTGGTTCGGACGAGTGGATTATCGAGCGTGGCCAAAACGGAATGATTAACCCGTTTATTGCCGAGAATGTTTCTTATGTGGATAACAAGAAGATATTATCTTACGGCGTTCAGCCTTATGGTTACGATATAAGGCTGTCAAAAAAGTTTTATTTACCACCTCTCACCCATACAGGCATTGTTGATGTGAGGGACATTGTTAATGCTCACGAAAAGGTTGAGGATGATTACCCTATTATCCCGCCGGGGAGTTATATTATCGGATACAGCATAGAGCGACTAAAAATGCCTAAAAATGTGACGGGCATTATACAGGGCAAAAGTTCTCTCACCTCTGCAGGGATATTTGTAAACGGTACCCCGATTGATGCGGGCTTTGACGGTATATTAAGGCTTAATATTGTTAATTTCAATAGCGTTGCAGTAAAACTGCACGCGGGAGAAGGCATAGCTCAGATTCTCTTTTTTATAAGCAATGATGAACCTTTAAGAGATTATGCTGAGAAAGGCGGAAACTATTAAATGTTGATAGCTTGCGACCCGGGAACGAAATACTGTGCTTTTTCTGTTTATAAAAAAGGTAAACTTATTGGATGCTATAAAGTAAAAGCAACATTTCATCATATTAACGCATTTTTTAATGAATTAAGCACTAATGATTTTGAAATGGTTATTGAAGATCAATATTTACATTTGAATGTTAACACACTTAAAAAACTTGTTCGTGTAAGGAGTATAGTTGAAACTCTTGCTATGGTGTTTAATGGTGGTAAAGAATGCTATGTAGTTAGCCCTCAATCTTGGCAAACTATTGAACTTGGTGTCCATATTAGATCTAAAAGAGACCAGAGGAAAAGGGCATCTTGTATGGTGGCATCTGCAATAGCTAAAAAAGAGATAAAAGATAATGATATTGCCGATGCTGTTTGTATAGGAGACTATGTGATACGTAAAAATAAAGTTGCCAGTATGTAACTTTATAAAATAAAGGAGGTATTCGTATGGCTATTACAAAAGAGAAACTTGAGGCATTTAAGCAGCGAAAAGAGGAAATGGCAAAAAAGGAAAACACGAGAGTTGTTTACGCAAGAACAAGAGACACACAGGGTTTGCTTGCCATAGCGCAAGCAGGGGATTTAGCTGTAAAAAGGGTTAGGGATTCTATGGGAATAACATTGTCTGTCGAAGAGGCAAGCAGAATGCTCGAGGAATATAACACCGTTGTTAGAGAATATGCAAGAGTGGTTGTGCAAATTGCCGAAAAAATGAATGTGACATTTAGAGCGCCTAAATGGATTTTGCCTGAAGATTATAAGCAAAATCAAAACAGTGCAAAACCCGTAGAAGAAACTGACGTAAAGCCTGAAAACAAGGATTCTGAAGAAGAAGTTGTATAAGAAAGGGCTGAGGGGGCAGTTTTATGCCCCCCTTGTTAAACTATGGATAACACACAATTAGACCCCGAGGTTTTAAAAGAATTAATAGATAAATATGACAGCAATTTTAGTCGGGATGTTGTATTGGATTGTTTAGATAATGCCATTATAAAGGCTGTTACAGTTATTTTTAAATGTAAAACAGCTACTGTTGTGTGGGACGAGGATAGCGTTGATGTTTATGCTATCATGGAAAATGATATGAGAAGAGTTGAATATTTTAATAGTTCACTCTATAAGTATATATTGTACAATTTTAAGAAGTGTCTTGCTTTTATAACAATAACCAATAATTATATGACCATAAAGCATCAGCGAGTAATAGGCGATTTGATTATCGGCAGCATAATAAATAAAGATAAAAAGAATATATATATTCAAATAGATGATAATCCTATATTAAGCAGAGAATATATTGTTGCTAAGGTTGAAAAGAGGTACCAAATTTTAAAGAATCCATTAGAAAAACAGAGATATGACCATATTGGGTATAAAATGCTTTTTCTTGTTAGGAATATGGATATAGACCCCATTGAAAAGCGTGTTGATATATTATTATCTCGAACCTCAATAAGAATACCGTCCAAGATTATTAAACTTCTTATGGCAAAGGATATTAAACAATATTACGACTATTATCATAAGCCGCCCATAATATCATGTGTAAAACGGGTTGCAGGCGTAATAAGCAAAATTAACTCAAGTATTCATATAAGTAGAGAAATAATTGATAACGTGAGAGATTTGCTCTCGGGTGAATCAATTTATGTTAAGAGGATTAAGAGATGATAAAAAACGATAGAGGTGTCGTAATAGGCAGGGGTTTCTTTATAGATGACCCGAATCGGAAGAGGACTGATATAGTTATCCCCGATAGCGATAGAAAAGGGCATTTTTGGTGCTTCGGGACCACAAGAGTGGGAAAGAGCATTTGTGTTGACGCTCTTGTTCATACGCCTGACGGATGGAAGCGAATAGGCGACATGAAAGTGGGCGACAAGGTTACCACGCCAGACAACGGTACTGCAACGGTTACAGGCGTATTCCCTCAGGGTGAGCTTGACCTTTACAAGGTGGTTTTTGAGGACGGCAGGTGGGTGGAAGCAAGTGCCGACCACTTATGGGAGATACACCATAGGCACTGGCGTGGCAAGTATAAACCCGGCGTTTCAAGGGCAGGCAAGGCGAAACCGAGAATACTTACAACAGAGCAGTTAAAAGCCCAAATAGAGAGCAATAAAGGAAAGTTTGGCGTAAGGCTCATTAAGCCTGTTAGCAAACCCAAAAAAAACCTACCCATTCACCCTTATGTGTTTGGTGTTTTGCTTGGGGATGGCAGTTTAAATCAATTAATGATAACTATTTCATCTAAAGAAGTTATTGATAGGTTTAGAAAGCTATTGCCTAAAGAGTGTGAACTTGTTTTGCATAGGGATAGAAAAACTGTTTATGAGTATTATATACGCCCAAAAGACGGTGAGGAAAAGATTATAAAGGACTTCCTAAAGGAAAAAGGTTTATTTGGCAAGAGAGCTTGGGAAAAATTTATCCCAGAAGAATACCTTGAGTCTGACGTAGAAGACAGGCTTGAGTTGATGAGGGGGCTACTTGATACTGACGGATATATCAACAAAAACGGTGCTATTATCTACACCACTACCAGCAAGCAGTTGGCAAAGGACTTTCAAAGGCTTGCGTGGAGTTTAGGTTGCATTGCGTATATCAAAGAAAGGCAAAAGAAATACACCCTCAACGGTGAGAAGAAGAACGGTAGAGTATCTTACAATATCACCATACGGGCTTACGATAACCCTCGTGATTTAATTACTCGGCCTGACAGAAGAGAGCGTTTGCCTGAAAACTACGCATACAAGGATATGAAACTCGGCGTTAAAGAGATAGTCTATTCCCGCAAAGCTGAGGCGGTTTGTATAAAAATAGATACGGAAGACGGGCTCTTTATCACAGACAACTACATAGTCACTCACAACACCCGCCTTATGGAAAGTATGATTGTGCAGGATATTCGTAAAGGATATTCTGTTGTAGTTATTGACCCGAAGGGCGATATTGATTTATTAAGCAATATTATTTTAACTGCCATAGAATCGAACAGAACAGATGATATGGTGTTTATATCGCCGATTTATCCTGAATACAGTGCAATTATTGATCCTTTAAGTCACTATTATATGCCTGAAGAGCTTGTTGGTCATATAGTATCCGGTGTTGAGACAGGTAGAGAGCCTTTTTTCTATAATATTGCTTATGAAATTAGCCTTATGGTTGTTCAGTCATTAATCGCTAAGGAAAAATACAATATATCCGCATTAGATAACAAAGATGGGCAGAATAATCAAAAGGCACAAAAACGAGGCTTTAATCTTCTTGATGTAAAAAATATTATTTCTCACGAAGATTTGAGTAAACTTCTTGAAGAAGTCGAAATGATGTCTATGGACGACAATACGGGCAAACTAAAACAGCTTTTTTTGGATTTAAAGAAAATACACGAGAGTCCGCAAGATTATTACTCGAAGGTGTCTTCATCGCTGAGAGTCGCTTTAACGGAACTTACAAGCGGGAATATTGGCAAGATTGTTGGTAAAGCTGATTCCAATAGGTTTATAACACGGCTTGAGCATGGTAAAGGCGTTATTATGGTTGCTCAACTTGGCTCTCTTTTAACGCGGCGTGCAGCTTTCACGCTCGGTAAGGTTATTATATCTATGATAGCAAGTTTTGTCGGTAGGGTGTTTGCGTCGGGTAACGTTGTATCCCCGCCATTAGCTCTATATATAGATGAGGCGCAAAATGTTATGTATAACGGTATTGACGACCTATTCGCAAAGGCAGGAGGTGCAGGCGTTTGGGTTCACGGCTTTTGTCAGTCGGTTAGTCAATTGTATGCTGAAATTGGAGAGGATAAATCTAAAACTATTCTTGACAATACTAATACAAAAATATTTATGCGTGTTCCTGACACCGACACAAGCCATTATGCAAGTAATCATTTTGGAACGGAGCGCGTGCAGAGTCCTATACTTTCTGCTACCGGCGGCGTAAATACAAGAGAGGAAAAAGTCGATAGGGTAGAATATGACGAGTTTATAACGTTAAAGCCAAGATTGTTTTATGGTGTTAGCTATCAGGGCAGGTTTAAGGCAAAAACCTTACATACGGATAAGGTTTTAATTCCCCTGCCTTTTGAGTTTAAGATAAAATTCCCGAAAGTTAAAACTATTACGACTAAAGCTGACGAGAACCAAAACGAGGAAAAGGTAAAAGAAGAGAAGGAAGAGGGAGAAAAGGAATAAAAAAATTGAAAGAAAAAATTAAAAGACTTTTAGATTATATAATACCTTTTGCTTTTGCGGCGGTTGTTACCTATTTTTTTTCTTATAAATTCTATATAGATAACACTATCTATATAGCTTTTTACTTTGTATCTGTTTTTATAGTGTTTTATATTGCTTATCAATACGCATTAGGGAGAAATTTAAGTGTCACAAAAGAAAGAAGTTTATCCAATAATGCTCGTTTAATAATAGATAGGCTTGTAGAAAATGGTATTTTGAAGGTTTCTATTGAAGATATGGCTGTAACTTGGAAAGAAAGCGGCGGCAAGGTGGAAGTTGATATGGATACCATATCAGAGATATGGAAGGATAAAATTTTTATAGAAGTTGAAGAAAGAGGTGAAGAGGCTTTTAAAAATGATGATTCAAGAGCATTTTTTAAGATTTTATCTCAATATATAGACCCGGATATTTTGACAGACGCATCACCCGATACTCTTCAAGTGAGATTGACATATCAAATAGCGCTCTTACTAATCAAAAAATTAGATAGAGATGGTCACTGCCCATCTGTGGTACAAGTATCTCAAACTAAAGGCAAAAGAGGTTCAAAAAACAGCACTATCAGGTCAGAAGAGCCTGACTGGTATAAAGCTGAAAAAGTAGTTGAATATCTGGAACCCGGAACGGGGCATGTGGATGGCAGGAAAAAGGGTGGCGACAAAGATAACAATAACGGTGGTGGCGACGAGAATAAGAAAGGTGATAAAGGAGTTAAAACTAAATCTATCAGCGATTATGAACTCCTTAGTTTTATAAACCTGCGAACACACAGCTTTGGTGTGGCAAATAAAATTATTGATATGGTAAGAGAAGATGATGATGGCGGAAGTAATAAGCTTTTACTTTTGCCTGCAATTATCTCGGCTTTAGCCCACGACATAGGAAAAGACCCGAACCTTTACGACTCAATGACTTATACGTCGTATGTGCATCCGCATATTAGCGAAATGTTTTTATCGAAATTAATAGCAATGCACGAAAGAAGGCTTGGTATTACAATGAATAAAAACAAAAAGAATATTATTTTGTTTGCCATTAGAAATCACCATGTTGCAATGATAGACAAAAAAGATTTTCCGTCTCAGAATGCAGGAAAATTGCTTGAATTTCTAAGAAAAGCCGACCAGTCGGAAAGACAGGAAGAGGTGAGAAAAGTATTGAGAGAAATGGGCTATATGAGCGGAGAACGGGAGCTCGATGAGAATGTTGATAAAAACGTTAACAGCCTTTTTGATAAAGGCAAAAAGATGGAAAAGGGAATAAATGGCTTGCTTAATCAGGATGATAATGCGCCTCAAAAGACAGACGAGCAGAAAGAAGAGGAAGAGCCTTTAAAGAGCGAACAAAATAACAATGAAAATGAAGAGAGTTCCCAAGAAGAACAACCGAAACAGGATGATGTTACACAACACGAGGAAGAACATAATATATCCGATAGTGAACCTGAGTTAGGACAAGACGAGGGTTTAGAAGAAGAAGATGTAATTTTAATTGATCCGCCACCCAATCGTAAACCTATGCGAACAAATGTTATATTAAAATACCCGGATTTAGACCAGTATTTAAAATTTAAGCCTGTTGATGCCGACAAACAAATTGAATTTAAACCAAGCGAATATGAAGTGTTTTGG
This sequence comes from Hippea sp., assembly GCA_015486705.1. Next base: position 8,214 of record WFRG01000074.1, read on the forward strand.
CTTGACGATAAAGATACTATATTTAAAACATTAGAAGTGATAGAGGAAAGAATAAACTACGTGCGGTATATTAACGGCAGCCCAATATATCATTGTTTTAATATAAAAGATACATTATTTGTGACGGGGAATTTATCTTGGGCAATTGTATCATATTTTTCATTACAGTCAGGAATGAAAGATGTTTTAAATTTTGGCAAAGCAACAAGACGCGGGTTAATTACGGCATTAGTTAATAAATGGCGGGACTACGGCATTGTTGATGATAATATTAAGCAAAACTTTTTTATTGGAAATTTCATTATTTATCAAAGAGACTTTAATTCTAATGAAGAGAAACCTATGCCCGGGAAATATACTACATTCTATCTTTCAAAAATAGCAGAGATTTTTAACAAAGAACCGTCGGAATATGAGCATAGGAAGGATGACCTCGGCTATGATG
>WFRG01000075.1 GCA_015486705.1 Hippea sp.
CCGATAGCTATCATACCAATTCCACCGCCTGTTGGTGTGTGGGAGTCAGAACCTAAAAGTGTTCTTCCAGGTTTTCCTACCCTTTCAATGTGAACTTGGTGGCAGATGCCGTTTCCAGCTTTTGATAGGTATAAGCCATACTTTGCAGCAAAAGTCTGCAAGTAGGTGTGGTCATCGGCATCCTCAAAACCCATTTGTATGGTTTTGTGGTCGATGTAACTTACCGACACCTCTGTTTTTACTCTGCTTATGCCCATCTGTTCAAACTGAAGATCTGCCATTGTACCAGTAGCATCCTGTGTCAGAGTTTGATCTATTTTTATACCGATTTCATCACCAGAAAATAGATCCCCGTCCACAAGATGCTCTTTCAATATCTTTTGTGCGACAGTTAAACCCATACGAACCTCCCTTGACAAAAATTATTTGCTTTTTTGCAAGGGAACTTATATCATTTTTGACAGTAAAAAGCAAAGGTTTTAGGGAGGTTTTATGGAGGACAAAATTAAAGTTCTGGTTGTAGATGATTCTATAATATCAAGGAAATACTTGAGTAGAATTTTAGAGGAATCTGGTAAAATAAAGGTTATTGATACGGCGAAAGATGGGGAAGAGGCAATAGAGAAGATTAAAAAGCTCAATCCGGATGTTGTTACTCTTGATGTCGAGATGCCGCGATTGAATGGTCTCGAGGCCCTAAAAATAATAATGAAGGATTGCCCTGTTCCTGTGGTTATGGTTAGCAGCTTAACAAAGGATGGTGCGAAAGAGACACTTGAGTCACTTAGACTTGGAGCCGTTGATTATATATCCAAAACAGACGTTTTGTCGTTTAAGGATGCAGCAAAAGAGGCAAGGGAGCTTTTAATTGAGAAAATAGTTGCAGCAAAGGATGCTCATATTAGAGGCAGAAGAATAAGACCAAAGATTTCTGGAACAGCTATGCCAAGCTCTGAGGAGGAACCTAAAGCTACCGCCTATAAACACAAAAAGAGATTAGAGAAGATGGATATAAAAATCGTTGCTATAGCAGCAAGTACTGGAGGACCGGTTGCTTTAGAGAGGGTTTTCTCAATGCTACCTTTACTTGGAGTGCCTGTGATAATTGTTCAGCATATGCCTAAAACGTTCACAGGGGTTTTTGCTAATTCTTTGAGTAAAGTGTCAAAAATTAAAGTAAAAGAGGCAGAGGATGGGGAGGATCTTAGGTCTAATCAAGGTTACCTTGCACCTGGTGGTATGCAGATGACAACAAGTAAATCTGGATCGAGGTATCTGGTAAGGGTTAGTGATAAACCAAAAACTATTTACACACCAAACGCAGATGTTATGTTTACCTCTGTGGCGGAAACGTTCGGAGACAAGGCTTTGTGCGTGATAATGACAGGGATGGGTGATGATGGGTTTAAGGGTCTTCAGAAAGTTAAAGAATCTGGAGGCACAATAATTGCTCAAGATAAAGATTCATGCGTTGTATGGGGTATGCCTAGAAAACCAACCCAAACAGGGATTGCGGACTTTGTTGTACCTTTGGACGACATAGCTCCCACAATATCAAAGATTGTACTTGGCAGGTGATGAAATATGCCTGAGATTCTCTCTCAGGAAGAAATTGATGCTTTATTAAACAATATAGATAAAGAAGAGCTTGTAGAGGAAGAGCCCGAGGAGTCGTCAGAAGCTATAGTCGAGCCGAAGAAGGTCTCTCTTTATGACTTTAAGCGTCCGGATAAGGTTTCCAAAGAGCAGATAAGGGCTATAAAAAACCTGCATGATAAATTTTCTCGTAACTACTCGAGTCGGCTCTCGGCTTTTTTAAGGTCTATAGTGGAGATAGATGTTGTTAGTGTCGACCAGATGACCTATGCTGAATTTGTTTTGTCTTTATCTAACAACGTAAGTTTTAATGTTATTAGTCTCTCACCGTTAGATGGTAATGGCGTTTTTTCACTTGAACCAGAGATAGGCTTTGCCCTTGTGGATAGGTTGCTTGGCGGAATGGGGGAATCCGTTAATCTATCGAGGCCATTCACCGATATAGAGCAAAGCATACTTTTGGATGTTGTTAAGCAGGCTATGGAGGAGATGAGGGTAGCCTGGGAGCCTATAATGAACATTAGCTTTGAGGTGATAGGTCAAGAGTCTAGCCCTAATGTTGTTCAAATAGTTGCACCGTCTGAGATTGTTGTATTGGTTGTGTTTGAGGTGAAATTAGGAGAATCGAGTGGAATAATCAATTGGTGCTTGCCGGTTATAGTTTTAGAGCCTGTTTTGAGTAAAATTGGAACCCATGATATACTTGCACGTTCTAAGAAAATTACGGAAGACAGAATTGAGGATATAGCAAGAACTATAAAGGACGTTAAAGTTCATGTAGACTTTAGGCTGGGTTCTAAGCTTGTGAAGGTTAAGGATTTTCTCAATTTAAAAGAGAATGACGTTATTGTTTTAGAGACTAGGGTAGATGATAAATTGCCTGCTTATGTAAATGGCGTTAAAAAATATATGGTTGAACTTGGAAAAAGGAATGTTAATAAAGCTGTTAAAATAGCACAGATCATAACATAGGGTGGTGGTATGGTTGCTGAAGAGTTGTCTCAGGATGAAATCGATAGCCTATTTGGTGATTTAGATAGTGGTGAAGAACCCTCAAGCGACGTAAAAGAAGAAGTTAGAAAATTTTTTTCACTTTTGAATGACTCATTAGAAGAGGTTTTAAAAACAGCGTTTTCTTTGGAGATAGTGTCTAAATTTACGGATTTATCATACATTAGTGATAGTGTTTCTGTTGAGGATAAAGTGATAGTTGTTGTTGGACTATCATCTGAGGATAACTCTACAGACTTTTACGTTAGCTCGGACAAAGAATTTGCATCTATTTTATCGGATCTGATGTTGATGGGGCCTGGAGAAGTAAAGGATAACCTAGAACCTGACGACCTTGATGCCTTGAAAGAGTTGTTTTCTCAAGTCTTTGGCAACTTGTCTACAGCTGTTAAGGATTCCATATCTATTCCATTGTCTATTGAAGTCAAAGAAGTAAAGCAAGGAGGCGTTGAACTTCCTGAGTCCCTTTATAAAGCTGTTTATGATATAGCATTGCCGAACATTAGAGATGGGATTTTAGAGGTTTATTCAGATAAGAGCAAAATGGATGAGCTATTTAAGAGTGAATCTGAAGAGACTGAGGAAGTTGCTGAAGAAGAGGTTTTAAACAAAGCAGAGGTGCCATTTAAAGAAGTTGAAGAATCTATCAGCACCGTTTCCGAACAGCCTTCCTTTGGAGGTTTAGAAACACCAAAAAACTTAGATCTCATAATGGATATAGATTTAGAGGTGAAAATCAGAGTTGGTGAGAAATATATGCTTATAAAAGACATATTAGATTTGAAGGATGGCTCTATAATTGAGCTAGACAAAAGTATAGAGGAACCTATGGATATACTTGTAAATGGTAAGGTAGTTGCAAGAGGAGTTGTTGTAGTAGTTGGTGGCAAATTTGGTATAAAGATTACGCACATTGAAACAAGGGAAGAAAGAATTAAATCGTTGGGCGGATAAAATGGAATTACCGAGTGTAACAACATGTAGGGTAGATTTAGGTGATGTAGATGACGAGGAGAAAGAAAAAATACTACTGGTTTTGGGAATGAAGAACATAGCCATAGTTGGCATAAGCCCAAAAGAGGATAGACCAAGTTATGATGTAGCTAAGTATTTAAAACAAAATGGATATAATATAATTCCTATAAGACCGGCGACAAAAGAGATCTTGGGCAAGAAGTGCTACAAAAGCTTAGAAGAGGTGAAAGAACCTGTAGACATAGTGGATGTCTTTAGGCGCTCTGAGTACTGTGTTGAAATTGCTAAGCATGCAGTAAAAATTGGAGCAAAGGCTTTATGGCTTCAAGAGGGTATTTATAGCGAAGAAGCTAAGAGGATAGCTGAAAATGCTGGTATTGTTGTGATAATGGATAGGTGTTTAAAAAAAGCGCATAGGAAATTCAAGGATGAACTTTAATGGATAAATTCATAGTAGAAGGCCCTACAAAACTCGAAGGTACTGCCGTAGTTAGCGGTTCTAAAAATGCTTCTCTACCTATGATTTCGGCTGCAATTTTAACAGATGAGGATGTTGTTTTGCACAACGTTCCAGATTTAATGGATATAGACACAATGTGCAAATTGATACTTCAACTTGGGTGTGATTGCACAAGAAAAAAAGATACATTAAGAGTTAATTGTTCAGGTTTAAATTCCGATTTTGCACCTTATGATTTAGTGAGAAGGATGAGGGCATCAATTTTGGTTTTTGGTCCATTAATGTCACGTTTGCACTCGGCTCACGTATCTCTTCCTGGTGGATGTGCTATAGGTGTTAGACCTGTGAATTTGCATATTAATGCGATTAAATCCATGGGTGGCAAAGTTGAAATAGAAAATGGGTATATTATTTCAGAAGCCGATAAACTTAAGGGTAGCACAATATACTTTGATATTCCAACTGTTACAGGAACAGAGAATGTTATTATGGCAGCCGTTTTGGCAGAAGGTAAAACAGTTATTAAGAATGCTGCTAGAGAGCCAGAGGTCGTTGATTTGATCAAGCTTTTAAAGAATATGGGCGCTAAAATTGAAGGTGAAGGTGAAAGCGTTATTGAGATTGAGGGTGTTAAGTCTTTAAAAGGAGCAGAGTATACCGTAATGGCGGATAGAATAGAGACAGGTACACTTATGTGCGCAGCATTAATTACACATTCTGAGATTAAAATAGAAAATGCGCCGCTTTATGCTATAGATGCCATATTGGACAAATTTATAGAAGTGGGTGGCAAGTACGTTTTAGCTGACAATGGAATGGTTGTTAGCGGTGGGCACATAAAACCTACTATGATAAAGACAGCTGTTTATCCAGGATTTCCAACGGATATGCAGGCTCAGTTTATGTCTGTTTTGAGTTTAGCAGATGGTACAAGCATAATTGAGGAGACGATCTTTGAAAACAGGTTTATGCATGTAGCTGAACTCAATAGGCTTGGAGCTAATATAATAGTTTCTGGGAATAAGGCTGTGGTTGAAGGTGTTGAAAATCTTGTTGGCGCAAGCGTTATGGCTACAGACTTAAGGGCAAGTGCCAGCCTTGTTTTGGCGGCGTTGGCTGCATATGGTAGGACTGAAATTTTAAGAATATATCATTTGGATAGGGGTTATGAGAAATTGGAAAAAAAATTGACTCAATTAGGGGCTAAGATTTGGAGGGTAAAACAGTGATTACGATAGCACTCCCAAAAGGGAGGCTTATGGATGAATCTTTGGATTTATTGCTATCTTGTGGTATAGATGTTGAGGTTCCTTCATCTAGAAAACTGTTTTTTTTTGATAAAAGTGGTAATTACAGGTTTCTTATTGTTAGGGCACAAGATGTTGCAACCTACGTTGAATATGCAGCAGCGGATTTGGGTGTTGTTGGTAGAGATGTTTTGGTAGAATCGAATAGTGATGTTTTCGAACTTTTAGATTTGGGTATAGGATATTGCAAAATGGTGGTTGCTGGTAAGGATGAGGATTGTTTAAATGAAAAAAAATCTACTGTTAGGGTAGCTACAAAATTTGTTAATATTGCAAAAGGCTATTTTTTAAAGAAAGGTGTTAATGCAGAGGTTATAAAACTTTATGGCTCAATAGAGCTTGCTCCGCTTTTGGGGCTTGCCGATTGCATAGTGGATATTGTATCGACAGGTAGGACTTTAAAGGAGAATGGTCTTGGCGTTATTGATGAAATTTTTGAATCTACTGCAATGTTGGTTTCCAATAAAATCTCGTATTACACGAAGTACGCTTTAATTAAGGGATTTTTGGACACACTCAATGAATCCAGTGGTACAATTGCTTAAATTTTACAAGGAAATAGGCGTTGAGTACGTAAGGTCTGTAAATTTAAAGACAAAAATAGATATTTTTAAAGAGATAGAAAAAGAGGTTATAAATTGTAGAAAGTGCAGTCTTTATAAGAGTAGGACGAATGTAGTGTTCGGCGAGGGCAGTCTTGACGCCGATTTGATGTTTGTTGGTGAAGCCCCTGGGAGAGATGAGGATATACAAGGCAAGCCGTTCGTGGGCAGGGCAGGTAGACTTCTTAGAGATTTGTTGAAAGAGGTTGGTATAGATATTGGGAATGTTTATATAGCTAACTGCCTAAAGTGTAGGCCTCCAAATAATAGAGATCCATTGCCAGAGGAACTTGTAAGTTGTTTTGGATATTTAAGAAAGCAAATAGAGGTTATAGATCCAAAGGTTATAGCAACGCTTGGAAGATACTCTACATACGAGTTAACCAACCAAAAAGGTGCTTTAGGAACATTGAGGGGAAGGATCTTTGATTATCATGGGATAAGGGTTATTCCACTTTACCATCCAGCTTATCTTTTGAGAAATCCTAAGGCAGTGGGGGTATTTTTAGAAGACCTAAAAAAAGTTAAAGAGCTTCTTGAACAATGAAAAAAGTAATCATTGTTATACTGTTTATTCTCTTTTCAACAAAAGCCTATAGCTCCAATGTTTTGTTTATCGCTCCACTTGAGGGTTCTTTGTCTAATTATGCTGAGGATATATACAACGGTATAAATCTATTTCTTAAAGATAGTGTTAACTTGGTTGAAATTGATTCAAACGGAAGCATAGGTTTGGCTTTGGATAAATACAAGCCTGAAATTATTATTGGGCCGTTTTTGAATAAAAACGTGCATAAAGTTGTTAAAATTGCTTGCAACAAGCCGATTTATGTGTTTTTACCGTTCTCTAAAGACACTGATAGTTGTAGTAATGTGTTCTTTTTTGGTTATGATCCCATTCAGGCAGCCAAAGAAGTTGCAAATAGTGTATGTATGTCAAGCGCAAATAATATAGCGGTTTTTTATTCCTACAGTAAATTGAATATGGCAGAGAAGGATGAATTTTTGAAAGATTTAGAGGTGTGCGGCAAATATGCTAATGTTATAAGTGGTGTACCGACTTTTTTTAATCTGATGGACCAGTTTGTTAAGGATACCTTTGGTGTTGAAAAGATAAAGGGTTTCTCTGGGCTTACTGAAGGTAAGATTTTCAATTATAATTTACGCTTAGATGCGTTGGTAATTTTTGCTCCTTCGGATGTATTTTCCCATTTGCTTGACGTTATCGACTACTACGACATAAATCCAGGCGTAGTTTACGGCACAGATTCTGTAATTAATGAGAATATTATTGGTTTGAGTAGGAAGATCCTCAAGCATGTTAAAATAGTTGTTCCTTATTATATGTGCTCGAACATAGAAATCTCTAAAGATTTTCTTAAGAATTACAGGCTCAACTATTACAAGGATCCTACACAATTTTCTGCTTTGGGATACGATATTGGTAATATCATATCTTGGATATTAACCAACGGCAGCATAAAAGGTTTTACTGACAAATATTTGACGGAAGGGCGTTTATTGTTTTTTGATGATAAAAGAAGAGCTGTTTTTAATTACGATATTGTTGGTTATAAGGAGATTGAAAAATGCAGGAATCAGATACTAAACAAGTAGCTAAAAAAATAGACGTTAAGGTTTCTAAGCCTTATACAGTTCTTGTTGGGGAAGACTTGGGTGATTTTGTAAAAGAGCAATTGAAAGATAAACGCATTTACGTTATTACAGACGATAATGTTTATAGAATCTATAGAGATTTTTTAGAAAATTTGAGTGATAGAATTTATGTGTTTAAATCTGGAGAAGAGAGCAAAAATTACGAAACTTTACTTAAAATATACGATTTTTTGATAGAAAGGGGAGCGGATAGATATTCTTGCATAGTTGGTGTTGGTGGCGGTGTTGTGGGTGATACCGCTGGTTATGCGGCGAGTAGTTATATGAGAGGTATAGAGCTTTATCATGTGCCAACGAGCCTACTTGCTATGGTTGATAGCTCTATAGGAGGAAAAACAGGTATTAATTATTATGGCTTAAAAAATATTATCGGAAGTTTTTATCAACCTAATGCGGTATTTGTTGATGTTAATTTTTTGAAGACGCTCCCGGACAGGGAATATGTATCTGCTTTTGCAGAGGTTGTTAAGTATGGAATTATTATGGATGTGGAGTTGTTTGAGTTTTTAGAAAGAAATATAGATGGACTGAGAAAGAGGGATTTAAAAGCTTTAAAAATCGTTGTTGAAAAAAGCATTAAAAACAAAGTAGAGGTTGTCGAGAGTGACGAGAGGGAAAAAGGGCAAAGAGCTATCTTGAATTTTGGTCATACATTTGCGCATGCACTTGAAAGCATAACAAATTACGAGAAATATTTGCATGGCGAAGCTGTCTCGATTGGAATGGTAAAGGCAATGGAAATTTCAGAGAAGATGGGTTTGATAAATGAGGATGATATAAAAAGAGTTAAGGCCCTTTTAAAAGGATTCGGTCTTCCCGTGGATGTTAATGTAGATATTGATGCATCTAAATTTTTAGAAATTATGCTTAGGGATAAGAAAAACAAAAATTCCTCTCTGCGTTTTATCTTGACAAAGGGGATAGGTGTATCTATAATCGCTGGCGGCGTAAAGGAGAGTTTGATATTGGAAGTGATAGGTGAAGATAGCTAAAAAGGCAGGTAGGAGGGTAGAAAGATACTACAGGGATAATGCAGAAAGCAGTGTGTATTTTTACCCATTAGCTGTGTACTATTTAAACAACAAGCAGTATGAAAAAGCCTACGAAATTTTGCTTGAAGGAATCAAGAGATTTCCGCGATATGCACTTGCCTTGGTTAAAATAGGAGAGATTTTATTTGAACAGGGTAGTTACGAGTCTGCTTTGGCCTATTTAGAAACGGCAATAAATATTCAAAAGGACAATGTTCCTGCTTTGAAACTTATAGCTTTATGCTACGAGAAAATGGAGAAATTTGACAAGGCTCTGGAGGTGCATGAAAGACTTGTTGAACTGGGCGATGAGGCATCCAAAGATAAGATGATGGAGCTTGTTTCTAAGGTGAAAATAGACAGCGAAAAAATAGAAGATTTAGTAGAGGGCCTTGACTCTGAAGATAAAAAAATCCCTATGATAGAGTTAGAGGATTCAGAGGAGTCTGATAGCGGTATCGTCCCAGAAATTGACAACGAAGGTGACGCTGAAGAAGAGGCTACTATAACGTTGGCTAAGCTCTATGAGAAACAGGGATATATAAATGACGCAATTAATACATACAAAAAAATTATTGAAAAAGAGCCAGACAATATTGAGGCTAAGGAGGCTTTAGAAAGGCTGTTAAACAATGTTGGTTTAAGTGATGAAGGAGCTGATAATGATGAAAGCTAAGTTTTTTTGTTCGTTTAGTGCCTTTTTAGTTTTGTTAGTTGGTTTAAGTTCTTGTTCATCTATAAAACAGTCCCTCTACCGTCTTGGTTTTAGGAGTTACAAAAGTGTTTACATAAACGATTTAAAGATGAATACAAAAAGCTATACATTATACAGAGATTTTTCCACTGTTGCAAAAGTGAAAGTTACTCATTTTAATAAAGAACTCTTCAAAGAGTATATCAGAGGCATTTTAAAAGGCAGTCCGAATACAGAGAAATACAGACCATTTTTGGAACAATTTAAAAAAAGCGATATATATTATGTTGCTTTTTACACGCCCGACCTTACACTTAATAACCTTGAGCTGCCAAGGTCTTTTTGGAGTGTGTATTTGTCTGGATGTGGAAAAATCATAAGGCCGAGTTCTATTAAGTTGATAGATAAAGATGATTGGAGATCCGGCTGGCTTTACAGTGTTGGTGGAGATAGGTGGTTTAGAGAATATATTGTTGATTTTCCAAAGGTTTCATGCATTCATAGTACATTTGTGATTTCATCTTTTTTGGGAACAATTGCGCTACATTTCAAGTAGCGAATAAAATAAGGATTTAGGAGGTTTTTAATGGCAAAGATACTCAAAAAGGAGCAGTGGAGTGATACTATATTCTCCATGCTCATTGAGGCTAAGGACGTTGCAAAGGCTGCAAAACCGGGGCAGTTTATTATCCTTATCCCCAGGGAGCACGGAGAGCGTGTGCCTTTGACTATTGCAGACTCTTCAGTAGATGAAGGTTGGGTGCAAATAGTGTTTCAGGTTGTTGGTAAAAGCACATTGGAGCTTTCAAGGATGAGTGAAGGTGAGGAGCTTTTCTCTTTTGTTGGACCGTTAGGTATGCCATCAGAGATTGAGAAATTTCCTGGCAAGGTTGTTATGATTGGCGGTGGAATTGGTATAGCTCCAATTCATCCAATAGCAAAGAAACTTAAAGAGTTAGGCAATCACGTTGTATCGATTATTGGAGCTAAAACTGCGGACCTTTTAATAATGGAAGATAAGATTAGAGAAGCATCTACAGAGGTTATAGTGGCAACAGATGACGGTAGCAAGGGTAAAAAGGGCTTTGTTAACGCTGTTTTAGAAGAGTTTTTAGCTACTGAGGCTGAGAATGTTAGTAAGATTTGGGCTATAGGACCTCCAATAATGATGAAGGTGTGCACAATATCTGCTGGTAAGTTCAATAAACCTATTATCGTTTCTTTGAACCCAATAATGGTTGACGGTACAGGAATGTGTGGTGCTTGTAGGGTTACAGTGGGTGGCCAAACAAAGTTTGCTTGTGTGGATGGACCTGAGTTTGACGGTGCATTAGTTGATTTTGATGAGCTAATGGCAAGGCAAAGGCAATATAAAGAGTTAGAGCAAAAAGCGTTGGAGCTTTATAAATCAAAGGAGGGCGTGGCATAATGGCTGAAAGAATAAAAGCGTCAGAGAAATTTAAAAGAGATAGGGTTCCTATGAAGGAGCAGGACCCTAAAGAGAGAATAAAAAACTTTAATGAAGTTCCCTATGGATATTCATTTGAAGAAGCTATAAAAGAAGCTCAAAGATGTTTGCAATGTAAGCCGCCTGCATGTGTAGCAGGATGTCCAGCTGATGTTCATGTGCCAGAGTTTATAGATAAAATTTTAGATGAGGATATTGAGGGAGCATTCAAAGAGATAAAATTGACAAATGCTTTGCCTGCTATATGTGGTAGGGTTTGCCCTCAAGAGGAACAGTGTGAGGGTGCCTGTATAATGAACAAGAAGGGCAAACCTATAGCAATTGGTAGACTTGAGAGATTTGTTGCTGATTGGGCAAGGGAGAAAGGTATAATTGATGAGCCTCCAGCAGAAGATTCTAAGGTGAGCAAGCGTGTAGCTATAGTTGGTTCTGGACCTGCTGGTCTTGCGTGTGCTGCTGATTTGGCCAAGTTAGGTTATGATGTTACTATTTTTGAAGCCCTTCATAAGCCAGGTGGCGTTTTGGTCTATGGAATTCCCGAATTTAGGTTGCCCAAGGCGATTGTTCAATATGAGGTAGACCAAATCAAAAAGATGGGAGTTAAAATATACACAGACTATGTTATAGGCTACATAAAAACAGTTGATGAATTAGTTGAAGAATATGATGCGGTGTTTTTAGCAAACGGAGCAGGTGCCCCATCGTTTTTGCATATACCAGGCGAAAATTTGAATGGCGTCTATTCGGCAAGTGAGTTTTTAACAAGATCTAACCTAATGAGGGCTTTTGATTTTCCCAATTACGACACACCATTGAATGTTGGCAAGAGGGTCGTGGTCATTGGTGGTGGAAATGTTGCTATGGATGCTGTGAGAACGGCAAAGAGACTTGGAGCAGAAGAGGCGATAATTGTTTATAGAAGAAGTAGAACAGAAATGCCGGCAAGAGCTGAGGAAATAGAGCATGCAGAAGCTGAGGGTATACAGTTTGAGCTTTTAACAAACCCAGTTAAGATATTAGGGGATGAAAACGGGAATGTTAAAGGACTTGAATGTATGAGGATGGAACTTGGAGAACCTGACGAGTCTGGAAGAAGAAGGCCTGTGCCAATAGAGGGATCAAATTTTGTGATGGATGTTGATAACGTTATAGTTGCTATTGGGCAAAATGCTAATCCTATAGTTGCAAGAAGTGCTACGGGTGTTGAAACTAACAAGTGGGGTTATTTTATTGCTGATGAAGAAACGGGAAAAACTACACATCCAAAGGTTTGGGCAGGTGGAGATATAGTTACTGGTGCGGCTACCGTAATTTTAGCTGTAGGTGCGGGTAAAAAAGCTGCCAAATCTATACACGAAACTCTATCTAAACAATAATAATAAATGAGAAGGATACTGGATAGTTACTAAGTCCAGTATCCTTTAATTTTTGGAAAAAATTTTGGTAATTGTTAGAATATGATTTAGGATTTGTGCATTTTATTGTTGACGGCAGCGTATATTGATATAAAATTTAGTTGGTTTTTGAAATTAATGTAAGGGGGTCGGAGTATGCAGGGTTGGTTTATAGCTTTTATTTCCATAATTATACTCTTTGTCATTTTCTTTGGCCTCCTTGTAGTATTTAAATTACTTGGACCGAAGGAGTACTACAAGGAGAAGTACGATTTGTACGAGTGTGGTTATCCACGCTTGAGTGAGCTTGCCCACTTCAACATTCGCTTCTATATCATAGCGATTATGTTTACCTTGTTTGATATTGAAGCGGTGTTTATGTACCCGTGGGCGATTGATTTTAAAGGTTTAGGTGTTTTGGGCGTTATTGAAATGGGATTATTTGTAATCATGGTTTTTGTTGGGTGGATTTACGCTTACAAGAAAGGAGCATTGGAATGGGAGTAGAAAATCCTTGGATAACCACGAAACTTGATAGGTTGGTAAGCTGGGCAAGGTACTCTTCTCTTTGGCCAATGACGTTTGGTTTGGCCTGCTGCGCAATTGAGATGATGGCCACAGGTGCTTCACGCTTTGACTTGGATAGGTTTGGTGTTGTTTTTAGAGCATCCCCGAGGCATGCCGATATTATGATCATTGCAGGAACACTTACGAAGAAGATGGCTATTGCAGCTCGCAAGGTTTATGATCAAATGCCTCATCCAAAGTGGGTTATATCTATGGGTTCTTGTGCAAATACCGGTGGCCCTTTTGATACCTATAGTGTTGTTCAAGGTGTTGATACTATTATGCCTGTAGATGTGTATGTTCCTGGTTGTCCTCCAAGGCCGGAAGCTTTGTTGTATGGTATAATGAAATTACAGGATAAAATCAGAAGAGAAGGGTCAATGAAAGCTTGAGAAAAGGAGAGTCTCTATGACAAACTCTGAGTTGTTGGATAAAGTCAAATCGAAGTTTGGTGACTATATAATAGAATATGATGAGTTTAGGGGAGAGTTGTCTGTTACAGTAAGAAAAGAAAAACTTGTTGAATTTATGAATTTTCTAAAAAATGAACAAGATTTGCAGTTTGATTATTTAGTTCTTATGACGGCTGTTGATTTTCCAGAGAGAGAAGAACGTTTCGATCTGGTTTATGAATTAAGGTCTTTGACCTATAAGATGATTATGAGAGTCAAAACAAGAACTAAAGAAAATGAGCCCGTGGATAGTGTAAGTGGCATTTGGCATTCTGCAGATTGGGATGAGCGCGAGACATACGATATGTTTGGTATCAAGTTTAATAATCATCCAGATTTAAGAAGAATCTTGATGCCAGACGATTGGGAAGGGCATCCTTTGAGAAAGGATTATCCTCTCAAAGGAAAACCGGAAGACGATTTGTGGCTTGATAGACACTTGCCGGAGGGTCTGTTAAAGAAGCCAAAACACACAAGGATGCCTTAAAAGGAGTATGGATATGAATGAATCTTATGTTGTGAATAATGAACGAGAGGTTATTTTAAACGTAGGGCCTCAACATCCGGCAACACACGGAGTTTTGAGGTATGTAGTAAAGTTAGATGGTGAGAGAATTGTTGATTCCGACCCCCAAGTAGGTTTTTTGCATAGAGGTATAGAGAAATTAGCAGAGTACATGACATATCACCAGTTTAACCCCTATACTGATAGACTTGATTATCTTGCCTCAATGAACAACAATTTGGCTTATGTTATGGCTGTTGAGAAACTCTTGGGCATAACAGATCAGATCCCTGAAAGAGCTCAATATATAAGGGTGATTATGTCTGAACTCGGTAGGATTGCTTCTCACCTTGTTTGGCTTGCAACCCATGCTCTCGATATTGGCGCAATGACTGTGTTCTTATATTGCTTCCGTGAAAGGGAGTATATTATCGATATGTTCGAGATGGCATGTGGCAACAGACTTACCTACAATTACATAAGGATTGGTGGAGTAGCAAGGGATTTGCCTGATGGTTTTATGGATAGGCTGAAAGAGTTTGTAAATCTTTTCTATGATAAAGTAAAAGAATACCATACACTTTTAACGAAAAATAGAATTTGGCTGAAGAGAACAAAGGATGTTGGTTATATTTCAAAGGAAGATGCCGTTAATTATGGAATCGCAGGGCCGTGCACAAGGGGTAGCGGTGTTGATTGGGATTTGCGCCGAGATGTACCTTATCTTGTATATCCAGAATTGAATTTTGAAATTCCCGTATACGATGAAGGCGATGTGTACGCACGCTACCTTGTTAGAATGGATGAGATGGTGCAGTCAAATAGAATTTTGGAACAGTGTATAGAAAGGATTCCAGATGGTCCTGTGATGATTGATGAGCCAAAATACGTTTGGGAGCCCAAAGAGAGAATCATGATGAACAACTACGCTTTAATGAAGCATTTTGTAAAGGTTGTAAAAGGTTTCAAAGCACCGCCCGGTGAGGTTTATTTCGGTGCTGAAAACCCGAAAGGTGAGTTGGGCTTCTATATTTACTCAACAGGAGAAGGTAAGCCGTATAGGTTGAAGATCAGGGCTCCGTCTTTTATAAACATTAGCGCAATGCCGAAGATGGTTAAGGGTGGGCTAATAGCGGATATTATCTCTGTAATCGGTAGTTTGGACTTCGTGTTCGGCGAATGCGATAGATAAGGGGTGTAGGATATGGCTGATACTGTAAAAGTAAAGATAAATGGCAAAGAGTACGAGGCAGAAAAGAGCGAGACAATTTTGCAGGTTGCAAGGCGCAATGGCATATACATACCGGCTATTTGTTACTCCGATAGGTTTGGAGCTATTGGTGCCTGTAGGATCTGTGCCGTAGAGATTGTTGGCATGAAAAAGCCGATGCTGTCTTGCGCCATGAAGGTAAAGGATGGCATGGAGATACTTACGGACTCTGAAAAGGTTATAGAATTTAGGAAGAATATTGTTTACGAATGGGATAAATTTCATCCTTTACAGTGCGGTGTTTGTGACAAAAGTGGTGAGTGCGGTCTTCAGGATATAAACTATGAGTTGAATATTACCGAAAACCCGCTTGAGAAGGAAGCCGATCCATTGAGTATTCCAAATAGAACAATCCATTATGAGTGGAAGATTATCCATCATGATGCGAACCTGTGTATACAGTGTAGAAGGTGTGTCACTATATGTGATAAGGTTGTTAACTTCGGTATATTGGCTCTTGTTAAAAAGGAATGGGGCGGCAAGGAAATTGACACCAAGGATGGTAAGCCACTCGATTGTGAGTTCTGTGGCCAGTGCGTAAGTATATGCCCAACGGGTGCTATGAGCAGCAAGCTGTTCAAATACAAAGCTCGCCCGTGGGAGATGGATAAAGTTAGAACTACATGTCAGTTCTGTGCTTCTGGTTGTCAGATGGATTTGAATGTTAAAGATAACAAGATTTTAAGGGTTACAAGTGAGGATGATACGCCAAATATGGCTAACCTCTGCAACTTGGGTAGATTTAACTATTCTGTTGTTGAGAACAAGAATCTCATAAAGTCTCCTAAGGTTAGAGGCAATAATTCAAGTCTCGATGCTGCTTTAAAGAAGGCTGCGGATATACTTAGGTCCCATAGCCCAGATGAGATCGCTGCCATCTGCGGTGCAAGGGAGACAGTTGAGGATCAGCTTTCGTTGAAGTTATTCTTTGAAAATGCCGTTAAATCGAACAATATTGATTCCTTTGCGTCTACACACATTGGAAAGCTGTTTAGCGTCTTGCCGAAGGGTGTTTCCCCGCTAAATAATGTTTCTGACATGGAAAAGTGCGACGTGATTTTTGCCTTCGGTGGTGATGTAGCCAACGAGATGCCAAGGTTGGATTGGCAGATAACGAGAAACGTTAAACTTTTGAAAAAATCAAAGCTTGTTACAGCTTATTGGAGGGATACAAAGATAGACACGCTGGGAAGTATTGCGTTGAGGTATGAGCCTGGTCAAGAGATTGAGTTTTTGAATAGTCTATTTGGTAGTTTAGCCAGTGCCTTGAATGCTAATGCGGATATTAAAGGTTCACTTGATATAGCTGAGGATGCTGTTAAAGTCATGTCTGAGGCGAGTAAAGTTGCATTTGTGGTGGGTGAAGAGGCTTTGGAAAGGCCTAACGGAGATGACATTGCCAAAGCCCTCGCAAATATGATGCTTTTATTCGGCGATAAAGCCAAACTCTATGTGTCAAGCAAATACAATAATGCCTATGGCGCAATTTTCTCAGGAGTAACAAGCGGATTTGATTTGTTTGGTGAAACCAAAAAGAGTGGCTTTAGCTTATACGACTTACCAAGACTTGTGGATGAAGGGAAAATAAAAGCATTACTCCTTTTAAATGCAGATTTGTTTACTATCTTTAGTGACGAAGACGCAAAAAGGATTTTTGAAAAGGTGGATGCAATTTACTTGGATGCATACAACAGCGAGAGTAGTAGGCTTGCAAATGTAGTTATACCAACAGCGTCTTTTGCTTCTACCAATGGCCATTATGTCAATATAGAGGGTAGGTTTAACGAAATTCGAAAAGCCATAGATAGCGATGCTTTGGAAGCTAAAGATATATTGTCTAAGATTGCAAATCAATATGGTTATAGTGTTCCTGTAGGTTACATTAAAGAAGCATTAGAGAAACAGCAATTTAATCTTAACCAAACTTTCAATAACTATGCTAAGGTTGAAAATAGCAGCTTTAGCTTTGGGGATGGCTTGAAAGGCGTTGTTGTGTACTCAAAATTTAGGTCTGGCATTTTTTCCTCATTTGGAGAAGGTGCGTCGATTGCTATGGAAGAACCGGTGTTGGAAATTAATCCAGAGGACGCAGAAAGCCTCGGCTTTGAAGATGGTGCTTATGTGAATGTGGAAAGGTTATCTACTAAGATTAAGGTTAAAGTGGATGATAAAATGCCAAAGGGTACAGTGAGCATTCCTTTGTGGTTTAAGGGTTACAATGTTTATAATGTGAGTGGTTCATTAACTAACCTGTTTAGTGCAAAACTAATGAAGGGTGAGTAGCGATGGAAGTGTTAATAGCTATAATAAAATTGATAATCGTGGTTATTGTTCTTAGTTTTTATGTTATGTACGCAACATGGTATGAGAGAAAGGTTATCGGTCACATGCAACAAAGAATTGGACCAAAGAGGGTTGGGTGGTATGGTCTACTTCAGCCGATAGCTGATACGCTTAAGAGCTTTTGGAAAGAGGATGTTATACCGGAGAAAGCTGATAAACCTTTGTTCTGGTTGGCCCCGGCAATAGCTGCTACGTTCCCATTTGCAGCAGCAGTTGCAATTCCATTTGCACCGCCTTTACATCTTGCAAATGGTAATGTCTTTTATTTTAGTGTTTTCCATTCGAAGATAGATATACTGTATATCTTGGGTATGATGGGGTTGACCTCTTTCGGTGTTCTTATTGCAGGTATTGCATCAGGTGGGAATAAATATTCCTTCACAGGTTCTCAGAGGGAAGCTGCTCAGGTTGTAAGTTATGAAGCTATACTTGCTCTTGCTTTACTTAACCCTATATTAATGGCCCATTCATTGAGCTTGGAGAAAATTGTTGAGGCTCAAAGACATCTGTGGTTTGTATTTTATCAACCATTTGCCTTTGTTGCTTTTGTAATAGCAATGATAGCCGCAACAGCAAGAGTTCCGTTTGACTTGCCAGAGGCGGAGCCTGAACTTGTTGCTGGTTATATGACTGAGTTTTCGGGTCTTAAGATGGGTTTGTTCTTCTTTGGTCAGTACGTAATGATATTTGTTGTTTCAGCATTAGCATCCATAGTGTTCTTAGGTGGTTGGACAGGGCCTGTTTTACCGGGTTTCGTTTGGTATTGGATTAAAATATTGGCCTTTATATTTATGTATACATGGTTTTGGGGTACCTTCCCAAGGTACAGGTACGATCAATTAATGGATATAGCATGGAAGGCTCTACTGCCTTTAATGGTTTTGAACATACTTTGGACAGGCTTCGCTTTAGCAGTAGGTCTACCTGTTTTGTAGGGAGGAAGGTAAGATGTTATTCAATGATTTGAGAAAAGGCTTGGCCGTAACGATAAAGTATTTGTTTACCCATGCCGTTACATGTCAATATCCTAATGAAAGATTGGAAGTTCCAGAGAGGGGAAGGTGGTTACACAAGCTTGAGACGTTTGAGGATTCTGGTAAAATAAAATGCATAGATTGTGGTTTGTGTGAGAGAATTTGCCCCTCTAAATGTATAAAAATTATCCCTAAAGAAAACGAAGATCATACTAAGAATGCAGCTGAATACGATATTGATTTGGGAAGGTGCTTGTTTTGTGGGCTATGCGTAGAGGTTTGTCCAGAACTTGCCCTTAGTATGACAGATAAATACGAGCTTGCTGAATATGATAGGGAGAAATTTGTTTACACAAAAGAGCAATTATTAAACGTTAAAAGTAAAGAAGGGTGATAGGTATGGAAGGAATAATGTTTTACATTATATCGGCCATTACGGTTGGTGGTGCTTTAGGTGTTCTTCTGAGTAAGAACCCTTACAGGGCTGCAATGTGGATGATTTTTTCGTTCTTTGGCATAGCAGGGCTGTTTGTAATGCTACATGCCCAGTTTAATGCGATGCTTCAGATTATCGTATATGCTGGTGCTATAGCTGTGATGATAGTGCTTGTAATGATGATTATGGATAGGAGGACACTGGAGAGCCTTGAAAGATTCAACCCTCAAGCTTTTTGGCCTGCGCTTATAGGATTGGCACTTTTAGCCGATTTATCTTTTTTGGCTTACGAATTTAAGATTGATGTGAGTAATGCAGGTAAGAATTTAGCTATCAACGGTAGTAACACCCAGATGATAGGTGAAGTTTTGTTTAAACACTATCTGTTACCCTTTGAAGTGACGGCTATCATATTGCTCGTTGCTTTAATAGGAGCTGTGGTTCTTACAAAAAAGGATATAGGCTAAGGGGGTTAAGATGACGGGATATCTAGTTGTGTCTGCCCTGCTGATTGCAATTGGTGCAACGGGCGTAATGATAAGACGTAATTTTATGATTGTTCTTATGTCGCTTGAGATAATGATCAACGGCGCGGGGTTGTTTTTAATAGCTATGTCTTATTACTTAGGCAATGTATCAGGGCAGGTGATGTTTATATTTATTGCAGCAGTAGCGGCGTCTGAAACGGCGGTGGGGTTGGCTATAGCGGTTATGATGTACAAAAGAAAGAAGAGTATAGACATTAATGATTTTTCAATCTTAAAAAAGTAGAGGGGTAGGCAGATGAAGGTAATACTGTTATTTGTAATATTGACACCGCTCATAGGTTTTTTAATCAACGGTATATTTGGCAGGTGGACAAAACCTTTTGCGGGTGTGATTGCAGCTGCTGCATTGGGCATTTCGTTTATTTTAGGTTTGTTTCCAATTATCTCTGTCTTGCACGGGCATGTTGTTGAATATACCTACTTCACATGGATGCCGTTTAAAGAGGTAGTAATACCATTTGGTTTAAGGGTTGACTATGTAAGCGCTGTCATGCTCTTTGTGGTTACATTTGTTTCATGGATGATTCATATTTATTCTAACGGCTATATGGCAGGTGATAAGGGCTATGCAAGGTACTTTTCCTATCTGAACATGTTCGTTACTGCCATGTTGATACTTGTTTTGGGTAACAACTACCTTTTGATGTTCGTAGGTTGGGAAGGTGTTGGATTAGCCTCTTATCTGTTGATTGGCTTTTGGTATGAGAAATCTACAGCTTCAGATGCAGGTGAGAAGGCGTTCGTTGTTAACAGGATAGGTGATGCTGGCTTCATAATTGGCATTCTGTATATGGTTTATTACTTTGGGAGTGTTACGTATTCAAACGTTTTTCCAAGAGCTGAGCACGTTTTGGGTTACGGTTCAACGGCAGCTACGATAATTGGCATAGCTCTCTTTGTAGGTGCTGTAGGTAAATCTGCGCAGTTCCCGTTGTATATATGGTTGACGGATGCAATGGAGGGTCCAACACCAGTATCATCCTTGATCCACGCTGCAACGATGGTTACGGCTGGTGTCTACATGGTTGCAAGGTCTAACGCCATTTACTCACTCTCCCCAATAGCTCAGGAGATAGTTGCTACAATCGGTGCGTTTACGGCGTTCTACGCAGCAACAATGGCACTTACACATAAAGATATTAAAAGGATACTTGCATACTCAACACTATCCCAGCTTGGGTACATGTTTATAGGCGTTGGTATTGGAGCTTATTGGACAGGTCTGTTCCACCTAATGACACATGCATTTTTTAAAGGCCTCTTGTTCCTTGCAGCCGGAGCTGTAATGCACTCAATGAGAGGCTTGCTGTCCATTGATTTGATGGGTGGTTTAAAGAAGTATATGCCACAGACGGCGGCTGTTATGGTTATCGCCTCACTTGCAATTTCTGGTATTCCACCGTTTGCCGGCTTCTTTTCAAAAGACGCCATATTGGCAAGTGCACTTGAGATGGGCCATCCAATTATTTGGATCGTAGGCGAGATAACGGCGTTTATGACAGCATTTTATATGTTTAGAATGGTGTTTAACGTGTTCTACGGCGAAGAGAAGGTTGAGAGTCTCTATCATGACTTGCACACACACGAGGCTCCAGCGGTAATGACAATACCTATGTGGGTTTTAGCGATATTATCGATAATTGGTGGTTGGGTAGGCATTAAATCGGGTGGCCATATACCTTTTGAATGGTTCGTAGCACATACTGCTCCAACTACTGAAGTTGCCCATGAGGCACATTACTCAGAAGCTCTATTGATGGGAATCTCTGTAACAATGGGACTTTCCGGAATATTAGCGGCTTGGCTGATATATATTAAAAAAATCATTACGGCAGAGAAGATTGCCAACATGTTTAAGCCCATATACACATTGCTTGCCAATACATATTATGCTGATGAATTTGTTTATTGTTGTATAGTTAAACCTTTCTGGTGGTTGTCTACTAACTTCCTGTGGAAGATTGTAGATGTTATTATAATCGATAAAGGCATGGTTGATGGAGCTGGATGGATAGCAGGAAGGGTTGGAAAAGGCTTTAGACTTTTCCAAACTGGTTTTGCAAACAACTATGCTTATTGGATGAGTTTGGGTATCATTCTGTTAAGCAGTTGGTATCTGTTTGTTAAAATTATTTAGGTAAGGAGTTGGGGCTATGGATATAAATCAACTGCATTTTCCGATACTATCCGTTGTAACTTTTTTACCGCTCGTGGGAGCGTTTGTGGTAGCTCTAATAAATGAGGAGCACGAAAATCTTATAAGATATGTTACGTTTGGCTTTTTGGTTTTGGATTTTATAATTTCTCTTCCTCTCTTTTTCTACTTTGACCCAACAACATACCACATGCAGTTTGTGGAGAGAGTGCCTTGGATTAAATCTTTAGGTTTCCAGTATTATGTAGGTGTTGACGGTATCAGTTTGTTTTTAGTTTTATTGACAACCTTTTTGACACCTTTGGCACAGCTTTCTACGTGGAAAGCCATTGATAAGAAAGTTAAGTTGTTTAACATAACGGTTCTTTTGATGCAAACGGGTATGTTAGGCGTGTTTATCTCTCTCGATATGTTTTTGTTCTATGTATTTTGGGAAGTCCAGCTCATACCAATGTATATGATGATCGGTATTTGGGGTGGTCCTAACAGGGTTTTTGCGACTATGAAATTTTTCCTCTACACCTTCGCTGGTAGTGTTTTAATGATGGTTGCAATCATGGCTCTTTATTTCTTAAACCACAAGTTTACTGGAACTTACACATCTGATATGGTTAAATTGATGCAGTCACCATTGCCGTACCATTTGCAGTTGTGGTTGTTCTTGGCGTTTTTTATTGCGTTTGCCATCAAGGTTCCTATGTGGCCATTCCACACATGGCTTCCATGGGCGCACGTTGAAGCGCCGACAGCCGGTTCCGTTCTCTTGGCTGGAATCTTATTGAAGATGGGAACTTATGGCTTCTTAAGATTTAACCTGCCTATGTTCCCAGATATGACACATGCTTTTGCCATGTTGATTATAATTATGGCAATAATAGGTATTTTCTACGGTGCGTTTGTTGCCATGGTTCAGCCTGATATCAAAAAACTTGTTGCATATTCGTCTGTTTCACATTTAGGTTATTCAATGTTAGGCATGTTTGCTTTAACCCAAGTCGGTATGGAAGGTTCCATTATGCAGATGATTAACCATGGTATCTCAACAGGTGCCTTGTTTCTCTTAGTAGGAATTGTTTATGAAAGAAGACACACGAGGCTAATTTCCGAATACGGTGGTCTTGCTTCTCTAACTCCAGCTTATGCGACTTTCTTCATGATATTTACTTTGTCGTCGATTGCTGTTCCTGGTACAAATGGATTTGTTGGAGAATTCATGGTGCTCTTGGGTGCGTTTTTAGATAAACACATTTGGGGAGTATTGGTAGCTTTCGGTGGTATTTTTTCTGCGACCTATATGCTTACAATGTATAAGAGGGTGTTCTTTAATAAGGTTACTAATCCAAAGAATTTGGGTTTACCAGACATGAACATAAGGGAATGGATATATCTTTTGCCTCTATTAGTATTTGTTTTCTGGATAGGTATATATCCAAATACATTCCTATCTAAGATGAGGGTTTCTGTTGAACACCTGTTAAAACAGGTTAATAGAACCACTGTTGTTGCTCCTGCTAAGAATGAACAGGTGAGTATGACCAAAACAGTGGTAGTTAAAAAAGGTTAGGGGAGTAAGGTTATGCTTTACAGTACACATGATCTTGTGGCAATTATTCCAGAATTGATACTAACAGGTTTTGCCTTTGCCATACTATTAATCGACCTATGGCTCCCTAAAAGGGCAAAGACGATAAATGGATTGCTCGCATTATTTGGTGTTGTGTTCTCTTTTGCAAGTGTTTTAACTATGTACAACACGAATATGACGGCGTTTAATAATATGATTGTTATGGACAGGGCAAGTAATTTTGCGAGCATAGTTATGCTTCTAACGGCTTTTGTAGCTATTGTAATGAGCTTTGATTTCTTAAAGAGAGAGGACTATAACTTGGGTGAATACTACGAAGTACTTTTGTTCTCGATAGTCGCCATGCAGATACTCGCCTCAACATACAGTTTGATTGTTATGTTTATAGCTGTCGAGACGCTATCCATCGGTATGTACATTCTGACGGGCTTTTTGAGAAACAAGGATGAAAGCGTTGAAGGTGCAATGAAGTACTTCATCTTGGGGTCTTTCGCATCTACATTCTTGGTTTTGGGTATCGGCATGTTCTATGGCCTGTTCGGCAGCACAGACTTGAATGTAATAAAAGCTGGATTAACCCATGCAAGCGCTTTCTATAGGTGGATTTCCATTTTAGCATTTCTGTTTGTCTTTGTTGGATTTGGCTTCAAAATCGCTGCATTCCCATTCCACTCCTGGACACCAGATGTTTACGCATCTGCTCCAACACCAATGAGTGCCTTTATGTCCGTTGCACCTAAAGCGGCGGCATTTTTGGCTTTGTTGAGGTTTGTAGCTGTGGGTATGTGCCCAATAGAAGCTAACTGGACAAAGATCTTGTGGGTAATCGCCGTTGCCACAATGACATTCGGTAATACAGTGGCTCTGTGGCAAAAAGACTTAAAAAGACTTTTGGGTTACTCATCTATCGCTCATGCTGGGTACATGCTTGTTGGTATAACAGCCGCGAACGAGCTGGGCTACGGCTCTGTTATGTTTTATTTGTTCGCCTATCTGTTTATGAATCTCGGTGCATTTGCCGTGGCTGAGTTCATCTCACAGAAGGAAGACAGGGGCACAGAAATTGAAAACTTGAGGGGCTTTGGCTATAAATACCCATTGATCGGTGCCGCAATGCTTGTCTTTATGTTCTGCTTAGCAGGCGTACCTCCTACAGCTGGGTTTGTAGGAAAATACTATCTATTTTCTGCAGCTGTTAAATCCCATCTGTATTGGCTTGCGATTATAGGTGTTATAAACAGTGCAATTTCTGCATACTTCTATTTGAACATTGTTGTGGTTATGTACATGAGAGGTGAAGCTAAAGAGAATATTCAGGTCTTCAACAGTGTACCAGTAAAAGCTGTAATACTTATAGCTGCGATTTGTGTTCTTTATATAGGAATATTCCCAAGTTCATTCTTGTCAGCTGCTCTAAACTCGGTGGTATTTTAGGGGAAGGGGCAAAGCCCCCTTCTCTTTTTCTTGACAATACAAACGCTATAAGATTATAACTATAAGCAAAATAATGTAAGAGGCGGGTGATGGATAGTATTTTTAAAAAATCTGATATGTATACGATGAACAACTATAAACGCTTCAAGGTGGCTTTTGAGCGGGGCAAGGGGATGTACCTATACTCCTATGATGGAAAGGAGTACCTCGATTTCTTGGCGGGTATAGCGGTGAATATTCTGGGTCACAGCCATGAGGTTGTCGTAAATGCCATTAAGGAGCAGGCTGAAAAGCTGTTGCATGTGTCGAATTTGTACTACATCAAAGAGCAGGCCGATTTGGCAGAGTTACTTGTAAAGCACTCGTGTTGCGACAGGGCTTTCTTCTGTAACAGCGGCGCAGAGGCCAATGATACGGCTTTAAAGATTGCACGAAAATGGGGAAGCGATAAGGGCAAATACAGGATTTTGAGTTTTAAAAACTCGTTTCACGGCAGAACTATTGCAACACTGGCTTTAACGGGTCAGACAAAGTACCAAGAGGGTTTTGGTCCATTCCCTGAAGGTTTTGATTACATAGAGTTCAATGACTTCGAGGATTTTAAAAACAAAGTCGATGATAAGACAGTTGGTATTTTTGTTGAGTTTGTTCAAGGTGAAGGCGGTATAAATGTTGCAGATAAGGACTTTATTGAGGATGTTTATAGATTCTGCAAGGATAACAACATGCTGTTCATAGTGGATGAGATACAATCGGGTATGGGCAGAACGGGAAAACTGTTTGCCTATGAGTTCTACGATGTTGAACCGGATATAATAACATCGGCAAAGGGTATCGCAGCGGGCCTGCCAATGGGTGTTGTACTTGCAAAAGACGATGTCGCAAGTGTTATGGGTTTTGGTTCCCATGGATCAACCTTTGGCGGAAATCCGTTTGTGAGCTTTGTTGCATGTAGGGTTTTGGATTTTGTTTTGAATAGTGGCTTGATAAAAAATGCCAAACAAATGGGTGAATACTTACTTGATAGACTAAAAGAAGTAGCAGAAGGTAGTGACAAAGTGGAAAACGTTGAGGGTTTGGGCTTAATGGTGGGGATCAAGTTTAAGGATAAAGGGATGGTTGACGATATTGTAAGTAAGGCATTTGAAAGTGGAATTTTGGTGGGAAAAGCCGGAGAAAGAACAGTGAGGCTTGAGCCGCCATTGATTGTTGAAAAGAGCCATATTGATGTGGTTGCCGAATTTTTCAGGCGTAATTTATGAAATTTTTCAATGAGGACACGATCAATCGATTTTCTGAGCATATAAGCACGGTATTTGGCGTAGGTTACACGGCCTATGCTCCAGGGACGATGGGTAGCCTGTTCGGTCTTTTGATATACATGTTCTTAAAGGATGGAACGCTTGCCCTTTATGTAACAACGGTCGTGGTGCTTTTTGTCGTGGGTGTCTTTGTGAGTGATGTGATGGAACAGATCTACGGTATCAAAGATCCTTCGTTTGTCATTATAGACGAAGTTGTGGGCATGATGATATGCTTTATTGCAGTTCCCTATACGCCCCTCCTTGCAATTTTAGGTTTTTTGCTTTTTAGGATAATTGACATTTCAAAGATCCCGCCCCTGAACATTCTTGAAAGGATCGGTGGTGGATTTGGTATAATGATAGACGATGCGGTGGGTGGACTGATGGTGAATATAATTTTGCAGGTGTTATCAAAATGAAAACGGCTTTAGTTTTTGTGGGGTTTGGTTCAGATAAAGGGTATGATGATAGCGTATTTTTAAAGTGTGGCGTTGAGATAGGTCTAAAATTCACGGTTTTTGATGTGGATAGCTTAAGAGGCATTGCAAGAGTTGCGTTTGAAAATTCAGATGGTGTGATCTTTGTTTACAAAAAAGAAACATGGTCAGATCTACAAAAGGTTATGCTCATAGAATTTGAACGTAGTAGTGTATTTGTGGATGAAGCTGTGCCTTACGTTTTGGCTAAGGGTTTTAAAAAGGTTCAAGAGGGCGTATTTTTTGATTATGCGTACGACAAGCCCATTCTGTTTGTTTCCTGGGATTTGAAGGAAAATATAGATTTCTGCGCATTTCTATCCCACTTTGCCTCAGGAAGAAGGATTGTAAAGGCTTTTGAGTGTGATACAAGGGATGACAATACGATTTACAGTGATGAGGCTGAGTCCATTTTTTTGGTTGAGCAGAAAGAGATTGAAAAGTACAAAGAATTGAAGGGTGTATATACAACGAATGGACAAAGCCCCCAAGAGGCCCTGTTTGAGGTCTTAAAAGATAGGGAAAGGGTAAAGATAGCTACGGCTGAATCGTGTACTGCGGGTCTCGTTGCAGCAAGAATAGCCGATGTCCCCGGTGTTTCAGACTTTTTGAAGGGCGGCGCGGTTACGTATTCGAACAAACTAAAGACGAATGTACTAAAGGTTCAACCTGCAATTCTGAGGAGCGTTGGTGCTGTTAGTGAAGAAACAGCCCAATCGATGGCTCAAGGTGTGATTAACCTGACAAATGCCGACTACTCGGTTGCCATAACGGGTATTGCAGGTCCAACGGGCGCAACGAAGGATAAGCCCGTTGGTTTGGTGTACTTTGGTGTTGCCTCTAAAAACAGGGTTTTGGTTAGGAAAAAGGTCTTTTCAGGAAATAGAAGGCTTGTGAGGGATAAATCTGCAAGGTACGCTATACTTCTGTTGAGGGAGTTTATCTTGAACTCATGAGGATTTTTGTAGCCTTTGATATACCCGATACCACAAAATCAAAGATCCTGGACTTAGAACAGTTGATCAGGAAAAGGACAAATAGGGTTAGACTCACACCCGAAGACAATCTCCATATAACGATCAAATTCTTGGGTGAGCAGCCATTTACTGCGGTGAACAGGATCGTTGAGATTTTGAGTGAGGAATCAAAAAGGCATGCACCCTTTAAGGTAATGTTGGATAAGGTTGGTGTTTTTAAGGATTTTGTCAATCCGCGCGTTCTTTGGCTCGGAGAAAAAAACGAGAATTATGTCAATATGAGCTTTAGCATAAATGAGAAGCTCAATATCTTCAGGCCGTCAGATAACGAGCCGTTTTGTCATTTGACTATTGGACGAATGAAGTGGATTGAGAAAGATGAACTGTTGGATGTTTTGAAGATAGCAAGGGCTTTTTTAGCTGAGAATATCTTGAGTTTTGATGTGAGCAGTTTTTATTTATACGAAAGCAAGCTTAATCCAAAGGGTGCTGTATATAAGAGAATAGAAAAATTTGATTTGAGGTGAAAAGATGGATGAGAAAAGATTGCAGTCTTTGAATATGGCAATATCGAAAATTGAGAAGACCTTTGGCAAAGGCGCCCTGATGAAATTGGGTGAAGTCAAGGCTGTGGATGTGAATGTAGTTCCCACGGGGATTCTGTCTTTGGATGTGGCTTTAGGTGTGTGTGGAATACCACGTGGCAGAATTATTGAAATTTACGGACAGGAGTCGAGTGGTAAGACAACGCTTGCCTTGCATTGCATAGCTGAAGCACAAAAGGAGGGCGGTATAGCTGCGTTTATCGATGCGGAACACGCTTTGGATGTTAATTATGCTGAAAAATTGGGCGTAGATGTGGATAATCTGCTTGTGAGCCAGCCGGATTCAGGTGAACAGGCACTTGAGATTATTGATACGCTTGTGAGGAGTAATGCCGTTGATTTAATCGTTGTGGACTCTGTAGCTGCCCTTACGCCGCAGGCAGAGATTGAAGGTGATATGGGCGATGCCCATGTGGGTTTACAGGCACGTCTCATGAGCCAGGCATTGAGAAAATTAACGGGTGCTATCAACAAGTCTAATACATCTATAATATTTTTAAACCAAATTAGGATGAAGATAGGTGTAATGTTTGGAAATCCGGAAACCACAACAGGTGGTAATGCCTTAAAATTCTATTCTTCCATTAGGATGGAAATAAGAAAGAGTGGTTCTCCTATAAAGACAGGTGGGGAAGCTGTCGGCAATAAAGTCAAAGTTAAGATTGTTAAAAACAAAGTTGCACCACCTTTTAAAGAAACGGAATTTGATATTATTTACGGTGTAGGTGCTGACAAGATTGGCGACCTTTTAGATTTGGCAGTTGCCCACGATATAGTAGAAAAAAGTGGTTCGTGGTTTTCATACGATGGTGAGAGACTTGGACAGGGAAGGGATAACGCTAGAGAATTTTTGAAGGAAAATCCAGAGATTTTGGATAGGTTGGAAGAAGAGGTCAGGGAAAAGCTGAATTGTAAGAGGAAGGTAGAAGATGAGGATTGATAACCTTTTGAAGAAAGGTTATGAAAATGGAGCGAGCGATATACATTTAAAAGTTGGAACAAGCCCGTTTTTTAGGATAAACGGTTCGATGGTAAAGGTAGAGGATGAAGAGATCTTGAAGGAAGAGGACTTTGAGGAGTTTTTAGAAAACGAGGTAATAGATCAATTTCTCGTTGAAAAATTGAGGAATGAAAGGCAGGTTGATATAGGATACGGTTTGGGTGGTGTAGGTAGGTTTAGGGTCAACATCTTTTATCAAAGGGGTACGCTTGCCGCTGTTTTTAGGTTTATACCGTTTAACATTCCATCCCTTGAGGAGTTGCATCTCCCTGATGTTATAAAGACTTTGGCTTTAAAACCGAGGGGCTTGATTTTGGTTACAGGTGTAACGGGAAGTGGGAAATCTACAACGCTTGCTTGTATAATAGATATAATCAACAAGGAAAAACAGAAGAACATAATAACCATTGAGGATCCAATTGAATATCTACATAAGGATATAAATTCTTCCATAATCCAAAGGCAGGTTGGCTACGATGTAAGGACGTTTGCCGAAGGTTTAAGGGGGGCTCTAAGGGAAGACCCGGACGTAATCATGGTTGGTGAGCTGAGGGATAGGGAGACTATAACAACAGCTCTTGAGGCGGTTGAGACAGGTCATTTGGTTATGGCTACGATGCATACAAAAGACGCCGTTGAGACGGTAAATAGGATAATAGCTGCATTCCCTTTAAATGAGCAGAGAGAGATAAGATTGCAACTTTCAGCAACATTGGAAGCTGTGGTTTCTCAGAGGCTTTTAAAGAGAAAAGATGGCAAGGGCATGGTGCCGGCCGTTGAGATAATGATAGCAACAGAGCTTGTTAGGGAAGCTATACTTGAGGCAGAGAAGATGCAGAATATCAGAAGATCCATTGAGATAAACAGGGATACGCTGGGCACTCAAACATTTGACCAGTCGCTCCTTGAATTGTACAAGAGCGGCCTTGTCTCCTTTGAAGAGGCCAAAGAAAATGCCACAAACCCCAATGACTTTGCATTGATTGCAAAGGGTATAATGTGAACAAAGAACTTTTAAATTATGCTTTGAGGTTGTTGAATAGAAAGGATTACACAGAAAGGGAGATAAGAGAGAAACTCTTAAAAAAGAGTCAGAGTGAAGATGAGCTAATCAAGGTTATTGAGTATTTAAAAGATAAACACTTTATAGATGATTTAAGGTATGCTAAAAATTACCTGTATTTTAGATTGAAAAGAGGCTACGGTAAAAGAAGGGTGGCTTACGAGCTTATAAATAAAGGAGTTGACAAAGGCTTAGTTGAGAGTGTGCTGACATCGGAAGATGAAAATGCAGAAGAGGTGTTTTTGAAGAAGCTTAAGTTACTCGAAGGGAAAAGGAACAAAAGAAAAAAATTGTTTGATTTCATGTATCGCAGAGGATTTGATAGTGAGAAAATCGTTGAACTTTTAAATAAATACGAGGTGAAGGACGATGAAAACGGCTGACTTGAGAAAGGCATTCTTGGAGTACTTCAAGGAAAACGGGCATACAATAGTGAAATCTGCACCGCTTGTGCCCAAAAATGACCCAACGTTGCTGTTTGTTAATGCAGGTATGGTGCAGTTTAAGGATGTGTTTTTGGGTAAAGAGAAGAGGGACTACACGAGAGCCACAAGCTGCCAAAAGTGTGTAAGGGCAGGCGGCAAGCACAACGACTTAGAAAATGTGGGCTATACGGCCCGTCACCATACATTCTTTGAGATGCTGGGCAACTTTTCCTTTGGCGATTACTTCAAAAAGGAAGCCATTCACTTTGGTTGGGATTTTGTAACCCGTGTTTTGGGCATAGACAAGGATAAGCTCTGGATAACGATATTCAGAGAGGACGATGAGGCATTTGAGATCTGGAATAAACAGGAGGGTGTGCCGCAGAGCCGTATTGTGCGCATGGATGAGCACGATAATTTCTGGGCTATGGGCGATACGGGTCCGTGTGGGCCGTGTTCTGAGATTCACATCGATCAGGGGCCTGGCATTGGCTGTGGAAGGCCGGACTGTTCTGTGGCCTGCGATTGCGATAGGTTTTTGGAGCTTTGGAATCTTGTTTTCATGCAGTTTAACAGAGATGAAAGTGGTAATATGACTCCGTTGCCCAAACCGAGCATCGATACGGGTATGGGTTTAGAGCGTGTCAGTGCCATTCTACAGGGTGTTCACAGCAATTTCGATATAGACATCTTTAGATACATTATTGGCACTTTGAGCGACTTTTTTAAAGTTGAGTATGGTGAAGAAGAGAACAAAGATGTGGGAGTTAGGGTTATAGCGGATCATTTGAG
>WFRG01000076.1 GCA_015486705.1 Hippea sp.
CCGTATGAGCAATCTAATTTTTTTATATCCGCCTTTACAACAGCCCTGTTCTTGCTAAAATATATTCTGCCTTTAAAGTTCAATAGGTTTTTTGTAACACTTACCGTTGTATTATCCATCTCCAAAAGGTCTTTTTTGCCTTCTTCTACTCTTAATTTCAAATTCTTAAATTTAATCAACTTCAATTTCAACGGTGGAATGCTAAAATAAGAAGTTTTCTTCCCTCCTTTTACAACAGATACAACAATCACCGGATTTTTTAAAATTGCTGTAATTTCGCCATTTTTATTAATTTCCAAAAAAAGTTTATCGGCTTTAAAAAACAAATTTTTCTTTCTCAGAACAAACTGGTTAATCGTTAAAGATGAGGGAGAATTAACGGTTAACTTATCAAAGTGCTGAGTCAGCTGGTACTTTTTCAGATAAAAATTTAAAGCAAAGCTCAAAAGAGAACTTTTAACACTAATAAGCGTATAAACAGCAAAAATCGCTATAATCACTAAAAGTAACCCTATTGCAGGGATTCTAAAGTACTTTTTCATCTGAGCAACTTTATAGTTTTCCCTTCTATCGACACAACACCTTCGTTTGACAGCTTTTTTAATATCCTTGAGAATGTTTCAGGAGATATGCCTATACTTGATGAAATCTCCTTCTTTGGCAATCTAAGCTCTATAATACCATTACCCTTATCTGTCCTGTTCAAGTACTCCAATATCCTTTTTTCTGCATTATCGATAGATAATTGTTTAACTTTTTCTGTTAGATAATTAAGCCTTTTGGCAAATATACCTAACATTTTCATTGCAAATTCAGGACTCTCTTTGATTCTATCAAAGATTCTCTTCGAATTTATGGCAAGTAGTAAACTATTTTCGATTGCCATTGCACTAACTGGATAAACATTTTTCAAAAACAGAACAATTTCAGCAAAAAATTCACCCTCTTGCGCAATGTTAATTGTAATTTCCCTACCATCGCTGTTGGTCTTAAAAATCTTTATAGCTCCCTTCAACACAAAAAACAGGTCTTCGCCATCATCACCCTCTAAAAATAGTATCTCACCCTTTCTCTTGCTTATAAGCATAGAAATCGCATTAATATCTCTTAAAAAATAATCATCTTCAATATTCAAAACTCTTAACATACTACGCAATGCATCCTGTTTGTTCATTTTCTTGACCTAAATCAATTATTTAATATCAGTTTTAGTATATAGTTAGTATGAACAAAAAGCAAGGAGGTGTTTTATGTCAATGTTTTGTTTCCAATGTCAGGAGACGCTTAGAAACAAAGGGTGTACAGCAAGGGGTGTTTGTGGAAAGGATGAAAGGGTAGCAAACTTAGAAGATGTTCTCATTTACGTAACAAAAGGTCTGGGCGTGGTATCAAAAAAGGCTGGAACGGTTGAACCAAGGGTAGGAAGGTTTATAGCAAAGTCATTATTTACCACAATAACGAACGTAAACTTTGATGAAGACAGAATCACAGAGGCAATAAATGAGGGTTTAAAGCTAAGGGATGAAATTAAAAAGAAGTACGACATAAGTGACGAAGGATTACACGACAGTGCTACATGGAATGGAACAACAAAAGAGGAGTTTTTGGCAAAATGGGATGAGGTAAAAATTCCTGCTGAACAAAACGAAGATATTAGGTCTTTAAAAGAGCTTATCATCTACGGCTTGAAGGGTTTAGCTGCTTACGCTGAACATGCAGCCGTTTTGGGCTATGAAGATCAGGATGTTTGGAACTTTTTATCGGAAGGCATGGCGATAACTACGGAGGATTTAAGCGTTGATGAACTTGTAGGTTATGCAATGAAAACAGGTGAAGCAGCCGTTAAAGCTAT
Source organism: Hippea sp. (assembly GCA_015486705.1). Next base: position 1,853 of record WFRG01000076.1, read on the forward strand.
GGCACTCTTGGATAAGGCCAACACAGAAACATATGGCCATCCAGAAATCAGCGAGGTCAATATCGGCGTAAGAAACAATCCCGGTATTCTCATATCCGGCCACGATTTGAAGGACATGGAAGAGCTACTTGAGCAAACAAAGGGTACAGGTGTTGACGTTTATACACACGGTGAGATGCTACCTGCAAATTACTACCCAGCATTCAAAAAATACGACCATTTCGTAGGCAACTATGGCAATGCATGGTGGATGCAAGACAAAGAATTCGAAGCTTTCAATGGTCCAATTCTTATGACAACAAACTGTCTCGTCCCACCAAAGGATAGTTATAAGGACAGAGTTTTCACAACAGGAGAGGTTGGATTCCCAGGTGTTAAACATATTCCAGATAGGGTAGATGGCAAACCAAAGGACTTCTCAGAAATTATAGAACTTGCAAAAAAATGCAAACCACCAACACAAATCGAATCCGGTAAAATAGTGGGAGGTTTTGCTCATGAGCAGGTTTTCAAACTTGCTGATAAGGTTGTAGATGCAGTTAAATCTGGCGCAATTAAAAAATTCGTTGTAATGGCAGGATGCGATGGAAGACACAAATCCAGAGAATACTACACTGAGTTTGCTAAGAAATTACCAAAAGACACGGTAATATTGACTGCTGGATGCGCAAAATATCGTTATATAAAACTAAACTTGGGAGATATCGGTGGCATTCCTAGAGTTTTAGACGCTGGTCAGTGCAACGACAGCTACTCTCTGGCAGTTATTGCAATGAAACTTAAAGAGGTGTTCGGACTAAACGATATTAACGAACTGCCAATAGCATACAATATCGCCTGGTATGAGCAGAAAGCTGTTGCTGTTCTGTTGGCACTTCTATATCTGGGTGTTAAAAACATCAAACTTGGACCAACGCTACCTGCATTTGTATCACCAAACGTGTTAAAGGTTTTAGTCGAGAACTTCAACATCTCTACAATCAGCAATGTTGACGACGATATGAAGGAACTAATCGGTTAACCTTCAAAGCCGGGCTCGCCCCGGCGATTTTTCTTCAAAAGGAGTGAAAGGAAATGAAGGTGCTATACTTTCCCGATACAGATACAGCATTGATACACTTATCCGACGGGGATGTTCATGAGACAAGGGAAATAAACGAAAATCTGTATTTAGATTTAGATAAAGACGGCAACGTTGTTAGTATAACAGTCGAACACGCCAAAAAGTTAGCGTCTATCACAGAATTTAGTTTTTTACAGATGGAAGAAAAACCCGCTTAAATTGTTGCCAGTTCCAAAGATTTCAGTGCGCTTTCATCGGCAACAAATAGACTCTGAGGTATCAAGAACAGTTCATTTGTATTAGTTAGGCCAAAATATGAATGCTGTGGATTAACACTTTTACCAAACACGACCTCAATTATTCTTTGGTCCTCACTATTTTCGAAAATATCCAAAACCTTAAAGATTAAACCATTTTCTAAAACATAATCTCGCTTGACCTTTAAAGGAAAAGCCATTTTGTCAATTTCACCAGCTTCGGATTCAACAGTTTTCTCATATACTACACGATATATTGTGCGCTCCCTTTTTTTCCAACGTCTTTCAAAATATGTATCAACACTCCCATTAAAAATGTCTATACACCGATTTTGTGTATTTCTTAAAGTTGTTTGTGTCTCAAGTGCAGTCACAACACTAACCGCATAGGCTAAATTGTCTGTGAGAAGTTCTATATTTCCGCCTTTTTTTAATGCCCTTTCGATTTTCTTTAGTGTATCCGCATTCAGCAAGGCGTGTTTTATCTTTTTAAATTTAAACCACGGTTCGGGAAAGTTCACATACACGCACTCAACGCTATTCGCATCAAACAGGTCAAAAACATAACGAGCATCATGTTTTATAACTTTGACATTAGACAAACCCTCTTTTGCAAACCTAAAAACAGCTTTTAACAGTGGTTCATTTGCTATTTCAACACCAATAAATCCTATTTCTGGATTTGATTTAGCTATTTCAAGCAAAAACTCTCCCTTTCCCATGCCAATTTCTACCCTAATCCTACTTGACTTCACTAAATTATTAACGCCCATCTCGTTTATGTTTCTTACATCCAGCAAATAATTCTTAGCAAAAGCGCAATCTTTATACGTTCTATTAAGGTTATGACTGACTATTCTCCCGTTTAGCTTATCAGCTAAATACTCAGCGAATCCCAATATAGCATCCTTTACATCGTCTGTTATAAATGGATAGGTAGTTTTGTCCAGCTTTAGGACAATCTTGCCATGATTGTGGTAAACCTTAAGTATAAAATCCTCGCACTTCACAGAAATAGGCGCTATAAAAAGTTGAAATTTTTTAGAGAAAAATACATTTCTATTATCTAAAGCAATTATGGGCGTATGTGCTTCTATAACAGCATGTGGCATAAGAAATCAAAGCGGGGGCAAAGCCTCCGCAGTTAACTTTTATTTTCTATTTTTAACTTGAGCCGAAACCTTAAGTGGCAATCCCCATATGTAGCAAAACGCTTCACCGTACTTATGAACAAATTTATCTTCAGGGTCGTAGGTTGCCAATTCTTTTGAGTATAGAGCATAAGGAGATTTCCTTGCTACAGCCGTAGCCTTACCCTTGTACAGTTTCAGCCTAACAACGCCAGTGGCATTTTCATTTAGCTTATCGGCAAAGGCATCCAAAGCCTCCCTTAAATCACAGAACCAATAACCATAATAGACTAATTCAGCGTATTTTAAGGCCAGTTGGTCTTTAAGATGCAGTGCCTCTCTATCTAAAATCAGCTCATCAAGGCTCCTTTTGGCTTCCAAAAGCATATATGCAGCTGGAGCTTCATAAATTTCACGTGACTTTATTCCAACAAGCCTATTTTCAACTATATCAACCCTTCCAATGCCATGCTTTCCAGCCAGTTCATTTGCCTTATCCACAAGCTCAACAAGACCCATTTTTTGACCATTTAAGGCAACAGGCACACCCTGCTCAAACTCAACCTCAACATACTCTGGTTCATTAGGAGCCTTCGTAGGGTCTGCTGTCATCGAGTAAATATCCTCAGTAGGCTCAAAATAAGTATCCTCTAAAGGTCCAGCCTCAACAGACAACCCCCAGATATTTCTATCTATAGAATACGGTTTATCCTTTGTTACGGGGATAGGGATATCGTATTTTTTTGCATACTCTATCTCTTCGTCTCTTGATTTTAGCTCCCACTCCCTAACAGGTGCTATAACCTTTATATCTGGCTTTAAAGCCACAGCAGACACATCAAACCTCACCTGGTCATTACCCTTCCCTGTAGAACCGTGAGCTATAGCATCCGCACCTTCCTTTTCTGCTATCTCTATCATCTTTTTTGTAATCAGAGGTCTTCCTAAAGCCGTGGCAAGTGGGTATTTACCCTCATAGAGTGCACCGAACTTAAAAGCCTTCATAACATAATCTTTTAAAAATTCTTCCCTTATGTCTTCCACATAAGCTTTAGTAGCACCAACCTTAAGAGCTTTCTCCTTTATAGGCTCAAGCTCTTCATTTTGACCGAGGTCAGCAGTGTATGTAATGACCTCACATCCGTATTTATCCTGCAACCACTTAACAATAACCGATGTGTCCAAACCTCCAGAATAAGCCAAAACTACCTTTTTTACACTCATAATCTATCCCTCCCTATTAATTTCATAATTACCGCAAGTTGTGCATACATCCTATTCTCAGCCTCATCCCACACAACGGAGTGTTCTGAGTCAATCACGTCAGCAGTCACCTCTTCCCCTCTATGGGCAGGCAAGCAGTGCATGAAAATAAAACTACTTTTTGCGTACTTTACCAATTCTTCATTAATCTGATATGGTCTTAACAACGCATGCTTCTTCTCTCTCTGTTCCTCTTGACCCATAGATGCCCAAACGTCTGTGTATATAACATCTGCACCCCCGACAGCCTCAACAGGGTCTTCTGTAACAATAATATTAGCACCACTTTTTTTTGCCAAATCCTTAGCTCTATTTAAAATAAATCCATTAACAGCACAATCCTTTGGCGTTGCAATGCTTAAATCAAATCCCATAACACCTGCGGCGATAAGCCAAGAGTTTGCCATATTGTTTCCGTCTCCAACATATGCTACCTTAATACTGTCAACACTACCCAATTTTTCTCCAATAGTAAACAAATCGGCTAAAACTTGACATGGATGCAAGAGATCTGTCAACGCATTTATTACAGGAACAGACGAATGCTTAGCAAACAATTCGAGCCTTGAGTGCTCAAAAGTTCTAATCATTATAACATCCACATAACGTGATATAACGCGCGCTGTATCCTCAATGGTCTCACCTCTCCCAAGTTGTATATCACGAGTGGATAAAAATACAGCATCGCCGCCTAAACGTTTCATACCTACTTCGAATGACAGCCTCGTCCTTGTAGATGATTTTTCAAATATCATGCCCAAAATAACGCCTTTTAAAGGTTTATATTCTGCTCCACTTTTAATTTGCTCTTTTATTTTTCTGGATAAATCAAGCAAATAAACAATATCATCCTTTGTCAAATCTGCCAAAGTCAAACAGTGATTAACCATAGTCCCCCCCTTATACAACAACACACATTTTCTTTGTAGCAGGTTTCAATTTTCTCGTTCCGCCAGCCTCACTCACGACCCTTTTTGCAACCTCAATATCTGTTACAACGCTACCGCATAAGTGAGTGGCTTTGCCTTCAAAAATCCTCTTATCCATCGGAGTCGATGGGCCAACAATGGCAATAACCCTCGCATTCTTAGCAAGTTCAAGTAAGCTATCAATCGTTTTGTTGATAATAGACGTTGCCGTAATCAAAGCAACATTGGCTTTTTCAAGCTCAAAGTAAGCTGCATAGTCGGGCAATGCTTCATCTCTCAAACTCCGCTCACATATTTTAAAGTTCTTTGTTTTTCTCTTTATTGGCTCAATTAAAGGAGAAAAATAACCAATCATGACAACATTGTCCTCAGGTTTTATCAGACTCACAACTTCTATACCCTTCTCATCGACACCACTGTTCAAAATTGCGTTTGCGCATGCCAAAGCCAAAGCAGAATCAAGCAGATTGTACGAAAAGATTTTTTCTATAAGAAATGACGCCTTTTTACCAACCAAAGAACCTGCTTCCTCTAAAACTGTACACGTTTTTATATCCAATTCCTTCACAAAGCTGTAAGACAATCCACAAAATCCATTCTCAAGCTCAACCAACGTATATCCCAAACCAATCCTTACATCCCTAATCCTTAAATCTTTAGCTTTTTCTATGGAGAACTCATAAATTGCTTCATGTATATACATCAAAGAAACTCCAAAACCCTATTCAATTTTTCCTCTACCTCGTCCATAGAAAAAACCCTGATAAACCTATAAACCTCTTTGCCCTCTAAAAATATACAAACTACCGGCACATTAAAAATGGAAAGTTCACCCGATAGCTCTTTCACATCATCAAGATAGATATTAGCTGTACTTACAAAGCCATCAAATCTATTCATTATTTTCTCTTTCACGGGTTTACACGTTGCACAATCGTGGGTAGAGAACACGACCAAAACCGGTTTATCTGATGAAACAAAATTAAAAAAACCTTCTTTAGACTTTAATTCAACCACTTGCTCCACCTTAATATCAGTTGCCTACATTTTCTATAAGTTCTATGCAAAGTCAAGAAAAACTAAAACGTTGGCGGATGATTAACCCAGATAACCTCTGTTTGGCCGTTGTATGGGTTGCGCCACCTATGAGGTAAATTTGAATTGTAAACAGCAGAATCCCCTTCATCTAAAAGATAAGTTTTACCCCCAACTTCCACCTCCAATTTACCCTTAAGTACAATAACAAGCTCTTCACCCGTATGGGAATGTGGAGTTGGGCCACTTGACGCCCCAGGTTCCAAGTACATATACAACGCTTCGATTGAGGTATCTGAAAATTGAGGTCTTAGCAGCTCATATCTTACCTTTGACCTTTTGTTTTCAAACTTTCCACGATTAGCTCTTCTAACAACAATAGAATCTATAGGGGGCTCCCTTTCTTCAAACAAAGAGATAATGTTTATATCCAAAGCATCTGCAATGCGCCTCAAGCTTGAAATTGTTGGGGATACAAGGTCACGTTCAACCTGAGATAAAAAACCCAAGGAACACCCTGACCTTTTACTTAAATCTCTCAAGGTCATATTTTTGCGTAGCCTAATCTCTCTAATCTTACCACCTATTTTCATAGCTTCGAAATATAGAACAAATAGGACTAAAAGTCAATAAAAATTAGTCTTCGCCTAAGTATCTCTTTCTTACTTCGTCGTTTTCAAGTAGGCCTTTTGCTTCGCCTTCAAGCGTTATTGCTCCGTTTTCTAGAACATATCCGTAATCAGCCAGCTTTAATGCCTGAGCAGCATTCTGCTCAACCAACAATATAGTTTTCCCCTGCTTGTTTAGCTCATTCAAAATATCAAAAACCTCAGACACAATTATAGGTGCTAAACCCAAACTCGGCTCATCAAGCATTAGTAGGTCTGGTTCACTCATTAATGCCCTTGCAATTGCCAACATCTGTTGTTCACCACCAGACAAAGTCCCAGCTTTTTGGTAAGCTCTCTCTTTCAAAATAGGGAAAAGCTCAAACATCTTTTCATACAATGGCTCTAACTCATTAATCTTCTTGTTAAATCCACCCATTCTTAAATTTTCAAGTACGGTAAGATTAACAAACACTCTTCTACCTTCGGGTACAAGCGCTACACCAAGTTTAGAAATTTCATGAGCAGGGTGTCTAATTATCTCCTTATCACTAAACAGTATGCTTCCTTTGGGCTTAACTAAGCCAGCAATAGCTTTCAGTGTGGACGATTTACCTGCTCCATTCGCTCCTATCAAAGTGACAATCTTGCCATTTGGAACATTAAAACTAATTCCTTTTACAGCGTGTATAACTCCATAAAATACATTTAAATCTTTTACCTTAAGCATTGATATCTCCCAGATATGCCTTTATTACATCAGGATTTGTTCTTATCTCTTCTGGCTTACCCTCGGCTATTTTGACACCATGGTCCAAGACAGCAATTGTCTCACATAAGTTCATAACAAACTTCATGTCATGCTCAATCAAAAATACAGTTAAATTAAACTTATCTTTAATTTCCCGTATAAAATACATCAAATCAAGCGTTTCTTGCGGGTTCATTCCTGCTGCTGGCTCATCTAAGAGTAACAATTTAGGACCCGTTGCTAAAGCACGTGCAATTTCTACCTTTCTTCTTTCACCATACGGTAGCTCACTTGCTTTGAAATCAGCCTTATCAGCAAGCCTAACACTCTCAAGCAAAGCCATACCAGCTTCTTTCATCTCGTTCTCGTATTTATAGAACCTTGGTGTTCTTAAAATTGCATCTATAAGATTGTATTTTAGCTTGTGGTGAAAACCTGTTAAAACATTACCCAAAACAGATAGATTAGAAAAGAGCCTAATATTTTGGAAAGTTCTTGCCATGCCCAAGGACACTATCTTATAAGGTTTTAAACCCGTAATATCTTGGCCGTAGAAATGGATTTTTCCCTCTGTAGGGGTCAAGTTCCCCGTAATCATGTTAAAAGCCGTTGTTTTACCTGCCCCATTCGGTCCAATGAGACCAAAAATCATGTGCTCCTTAATTTCTATAGAAAAATCCCTAACGGCGGTTAAACCACCAAATCTCATGGTCAACCTATCACATTTTAGAATTATTTCACTCATGGCAACTTAAGCTCTCTTTCCTTTGATTTTATTAAATACCCAATCCCAGGAAAATTCCTTCTGGCCCATTATTCCTTCTCTTGCAAATATCATTATAATAATTAACAAAATGGAAAACACCACCATTCTCATTCCAGGAATTCCAGGTATTTGCAATCCAAATATATTCATTGGTTGCTCGACAAATCTAAGAAGCTCGCTACCCCAGACAACGACCACTGTAGCTAAAGCCGTCCCTGTCATGCTACCCAATCCACCGACAACGATAATAATTAAGAGTTCAAAAGTAAGGAAAAATGTGAAAACTGTTGGAGAAATAATTGTGATTAAGCTAGCCAACAGTCCACCGCCAACACCTTCAAAAAAGGCTGCGGTTACGAACGCTATCTGTTTTATCCATAGAGTATTGATACCCATAGCAATGGCTGCATCCTCATCATCTCTGACCGCCTTCATTGCACGCCCAAACGCAGAATCCACAATTCTCATTATCACAATCATGGCAATTACAGCCCATATTGCGCACCACCATATATTTGTATAGGTTGGCAAACCTTTAAGGCCCAATGAACCATTGGTTATTGTAATTGTATTGTTTGAAACAACCCTAATCGTGAGACCGAAACCCAACGTAACGATGGCAAGGTAATCTCCTCTAACCCTAAACACAGGAAATCCAAGCAAAAACCCTACAATGGCAGTTACAATGCCACCAATTATCAATGCAGGCAAAAACGACATATGTAGATTGGCAAGCCAAGGAACCATTGGCTCAATAATAAACATAGATTCTTTTTGTGCAGGCGTTAGGATTAGTATTGCCGTAACATATGCCCCTATAGCCACAAATCCATTTGGCTCCAAAGAAAATTGCCCAGTAACACCGTTTATCAAGTTGTATCCTGCAGAGAGCATTAAAAATATTAATGTATCTTCCCACACCCTTACTGCATAAGCCGTTAAATGGTTATTCCCCCACCACACAAACAGGAAAAAAACCAATATAGCCAGTATCGTTAAAATATTGTTTCTATCTATCTTCATGGCTTAGAAACGCCCCCTCTCTAAGTCTTCGCCTAAAATGCCAGTTGGTTTAAACAAGAGAACAAAGATTAAAAACAAGAAGGCAAAAGCATCTTTATATCCCGCAAGGGCAGGAAATAATGCTACAACCAAAATTTCTGTAACGCCTATTATAAAACCTCCCAAAGCTGCACCAGTAACAGAACCTATACCACCCAAAACGGCTGCTGCGAATGCTTTAAGCCCTGGCATAATACCGATTAGAGGGTTGATAGCTGGATATCTCATAGCCCAGAAAATTCCACCCAAAGCAGCCAAAAAAGAACCTAAAGCAAAAACTAAAGATATTACTAAGTCAACATTAATACCCATAATTCTAACCGTATCAATATCAAAAGACAAAGCCCTCATAGCCATTCCGTATTTAGTCTTGTGCAAAATAAATAGCAGTATCAAGAGAAACGTTATGGCGACTATTGGTGTGATGATAGCGATATTTGGGAATATAACACCGTGTACATTTATTGCACCTCCAAATATATCAGGAACAGGAAAAGCCTTTGGGACGCCACCATAAATTACAAGGAATGAATTTTCTAAGAAAAAGGATACACCGATCGCTGTAATAAGGGCAGATATTCTACTGGCATTTCTCAAAGGCTTATAGGCAACCCTATCAACGATTACGCCTACTAAAGCACTGGCAAGCATAGATAGCAGGAATGCAGCCCACCAAGGTAAAAAGAGCATTGCAATACCCGTAAAAGCGAAATACATTCCTACCATCATGATGTCACCATGAGCAAAGTTGATAAGTCTAATAACACCATAAACCATTGTGTATCCAATAGCCACAAGACCATACAAACTGCCAAGCGATATACCGTTAACCAACTGTTGTAAAATAATCGTTAGATTCATTTTACCCCACCAATAAAATTTTTAAGGGGGGCTTTTAAAGCCCCTCCTTTTTTTGTTTTTTTAAGGATTAACCGTTGTTACGTATACAAACTTACCGTCTTTAACTTTCCTGATAACAGCGCTCTTGATAGCGTTTCCAGTTTTTGGATTAATCGTGATAACGCCTGTTACGCCTTTGAAGCCTTTTGTGTGTCTTATGTAATAATTAATCTTCTTAGATGTTGCTTTGCAGCCACCAGCTTCGTTTATAGCATTTACTAAAATAAAGTATGCATCAGCACCAAGTGCTGCCATTGCATCGGGAGGAGTGTTGTATTTTTTCTTGAAAGCTTTGACAAATTTCACTGTTAAAGGCGTAGCTGCTGCGTGAGGGTCAAAATGTGTTGTAAATGTTAAACCATTAACGGCTTTTCCACCGATTTTAATTAATGCTTCAGCTTCAGCGCCGTCACCTGCCATAATTGGTTGATTTAAACCGTACTGTCTGGCTTGGCGCGAAAACAGAGCCAACTCTTGATAATAAGATGGCATATAAATCACATCTGGATTCTTGGACTTTATGTCAGAAATTTGTGCAGAATAGTCCTGATCTGTAGACTGGAAAAACTCTACAGCAACAACTTTGCCACCCAATTTCTTATATGCATCCATGAATGCATGAGCCAAACCAACTGAATAATCTTGGTCTCTTTCAATCATGACAGCTGCTGTTTTTGCATGGAGATTATTCCAAATGTATTTTGCAGCAACTTTACCCTGGAATGGGTCGATAAAACAAGCCCTTGAAATGTACTCCTTACCCTTTGTCACAAGTGGGTTTGTTGCAGAAGATGTAATCATAGGGATGTGGTTTTTTTCTGCAATTGGCGCACCTGCCATTGTATCAGAGCTTGTAATAGCTCCGATAATGGCTTTTACATGGTTGTCTGTGATGAGCTTACTTACTGCATTTGCTGTTTCAAGTTTCATACCCTTATTGTCCAACAGAATGAGTTTAATTTTGCAACCGTCTTTCGTTGCAGGTTTCATAGAGTGGGCTAACTGGGCACCCTTCCAAGCACTTTGACCAAATGCTGCAACAAGACCTGTCATAGGCCAAACTACACCAACCTTAATCTCCTTAGCAAAGCTTGCACTTGCCAAGAAGGTCAAGGCCACTAACACCGCTACTAGCGAGCTTAACAATCGCTTCATAGCTCACCTCCTTAATAATTTGTTAATAAGTTTATAG
>WFRG01000077.1 GCA_015486705.1 Hippea sp.
ATCTGAAAGAATGTTGAAATTTTTCCAAATATGGATGCCTTAATTTTTATTTGTCGTAGGTCTTTTAATGATAAAATCTCTATTGTGCTCCCTGCAACCAAAATGATGTCTTTGGATAACACAACAGCAAACAGCAATACGGGTATATAGCCTTGGGATGTGAGTATTACAAATGTGTAATCTATTAAGATTTTATCTGCCAAAGGGTCAAGTATAGCGCCCAAATTTGTTTGTTGGTTGAGCTTTCTGGCTAAAAAGCCATCAATTAAATCACTTGCTGATGCTATTAAAAACAAACATACAGCGCATTTATATTGATTTTTGATAAGCATTATCGTAATGGGTATTGCAAGTAACATCCTTGATATTGTTATAGCGTTTGGTAAATTGAGTTTTTGTCTCATTGTTTTTTAATGTATGAGATTAAAAAATCTATTAAGTCTTATTCTAAGTGGATTGAAAGTCCATGAGCCATAGATGATAAACGCTTTGCCGACTATATTCCTTTCAGGCACAAATCCCCAATATCTTGAATCGTATGAATTATCCCTATTATCGCCCATCATAAAGTATTCATGGGGTGGAATTTTAACTGGACCCCAATTGTCACGGGAGCCCCAAAGTGTTTTAAACATGCGAACATCCGTGTTTCTTGGGTATATATGAGGATCTCTGTGAACCGCATATGGCTCTATAACCATTTTTCCATTCCTATACAGTACCTTATTTTTCATCTCAAGTACGTCACCAGGTACACCCTCACACCGCTTAATGAAGTAAATACTTCTGTCTTTTGGCCATCTAAATATTACTACATCGCCGTTTTTCGGATGACTTATTGGTATAATTGTTTTACCAGATATTGGAACTCTAATTCCATAAATAAGCCTATTTGCCAAAACATGGTCTCCAATTAATAATGTGGGTTCCATTGAAGCAGATGGAATTTTAAAAGCCTCTACAAAGAAAGCTCGTATGAACATTGCTATTATGAATGCTATTACTATAGACTTTATCCATTCTGCTAATTTACTTTCTTTTTTAGCTATATTGTTATCCACTATTTAATCCCCCTTTATCTCAACAAGCTTTATAAACGCTTCTTTTGAAATGCTTATATTACCCAGTTGCTTTAATTTTTTCTTACCTTCTTTTTGTTTCTCTAAAAGTTTTTTCTTCCTTGTGATATCACCACCGTAACATTTCGCTAAAACGTCCTTACGTAGAGCGCTAATTTGCTCCTTTGCTATTATTTTTCCACCGACTTTTGCCTGAAGTCTTATTTCAAATAATTGCTTTGGTATATATTGCTTTAAATTTTTCAATACTTCTCTTGCTATTCTGTATGCTTTTTCTTTTGGGACAATTAAAGAGAAGGAGTCTATCTCTTTACCATTTATAAGTATAATTAGCCTTGTTAAGTCTCCGAGTTCGAATCCCTTAAATTCATAATCAAATGACGCGTATCCCCTCGATAGGGATTTTAGTTTGTCATAAAAGTCGATTAAGATTTCTGCAAGGGGGACATCGTATTTAATCAAAACTCTGTCTGTCGCGATGTATAAAATCTCCTTTTGCCTACCTCTTTTTTCTTGTAGTAATTTCAGGATGTTACCTACGTATTCTGCTGGTGTTATTATTTCGACCTTAACATAGGGTTCGAATATAGCCTTAATCTCTTGCGGTGGTGGCAATTCTGATGGGTTGGATATTTCTATAATTGATTTGTCTGTTTTTTCAATTTTATACAGGACACTGGGCGTGGTCATTACTACATCCAGACCGAATTCACTTTCTAATCGCTCACGTGTTATATTCATGCTTAAAACACCCAAGAAACCACACCTAAAACCAAAGCCCAAGGATTCCGATTTCTCTTTCTCTATAGTTAAAGAGGCATCGTTTAATTGCAATTTTTCTAAAGCATCTCTCAAGTCATTGTAATCTTCCGGATCTGTTGGATATATACCTGCAAAAACAAATGGTTTTGGCTTTTTAAAGCCAACGAAGGGATTATATGTGGGATTATCTTTAGATGTTATAGTGTCTCCCACTGTTGCATCCTTAATATTTTTAATATTAGCAACAAGGTAACCCACATCGCCAACTGTAAGTTCATTTGTTTTCTTCTGTTTTGGCGTGAAATAGCCAAGCTCTTCAGCTTCGTATTCCTTTTTAGTTGAATATACCACTATTTTGTCACCCTCACCTATTTTGCCGTCGAATACCCTTATTATAGAAATCACGCCCCTGTAGTTGTCGTACCATGAGTCCACAACCAATGCCCTAAGGGGTGCGTTTTCATCGCCCCTAGGTGGCGGTATTCGCTTTATGATGGCCTCCAAAACCTTATCGATGTTCGTCCCGTTTTTGGCCGATATCTCTATCGCCTCACTCGCATCTATACCCAGTGCATCTTCTATCTCGCCTTTCGTTTTCTCAATATTGGCACTGGGCAGGTCAATTTTGTTGATTACTGGTATTATCTCAAGGTTGTTATCGATGGCCAAATAGGCATTTGCGATGGTTTGCGCTTCAACCCCCTGCGTTGCATCAACGACAAGCAAACAGCCCTCGCATGCCTTTAAGCTCTTCGATACTTCGTAACCAAAATCCACATGGCCTGGCGTATCGATCATGTTGAGTATGTACTCTTCGCCTTCAAAGTTATACGTGAGTCTGACAGTTTGGGCTTTAACCGTAATTCCATGTTTGCGCTCAACTTCCAGATTGTCCAGTATTTGCTCCTTCATCTCGCGCTTCTCCAGAGCGCCTGTAAACTCAATCAACCTATCGGCGAGAGTGCTTTTTCCGTGATCTATGTGCGCTATTATTGAGAAGTTCCTAATCTTGCTTTTGTCCATTTTTTCCTTTTAGCCTCATCTCAAGTTCTTTTTCAATGGTATATGTCTTGTAACGCAAGGATTTTATCCTTTTGGACACTTTGATATCTATTGTCTTGAAAGCCTCTTCTAAAACCCTTAAAGACTCCTCAATGCGCTTAACATTTGCCTTGAATATGTCAAAGATGTCCGCCCTTTTTTCTTCTATATTGCTCGAAAGTGAAGTTCCAACGTCGTTTTCTGTGTCCCTTGACAGGGTAAAATCAAAGCTTTTCTCAATTTGAGCAAAATCCGATCGCAGTGTCTTTATCTTGTCTGTCACATCCCTATTGTCTAAAACAAAACGCGCGATGTCCTCTATTACCCTTAAACCCTCTCTCGCCCTATTGAAATTTGCGTCTATCATCCGCTTTATCTTATCCTGGAGCGTTTCCACAGGTAGTCAAACTCCTTTTCGTAGACGTTCGCAATATCAAACCTTTTGATTATCAAAACATTCTCGTCATTTATTTTGAATGCCGAAGCTGTCCAGTTTGCAGAGCCTGTTACGACTACTTTGTCATCTATGATTGCAAATTTGTTATGCATTAAACCTTCCCTATCCCATGCAATATGAGGAGCAGCAAATCTAACATCAACTTCGTTTGCCTTTAATAAAGGGTACTTTGTGTATCGATTATCTGGTCCATTGGCAGACCTATCAAGTATTATCCTTATCTTCACACCTCTGTCTTTTGCTTTTACCAAAGCCCTTGCAAGTGGCCTTGATGTAAAGTCGTAAACGGCAATATCTATAGATTTCTCGCTTGCATTGATTTCGTCAACTATTGCATCCAGTGCTTCATAAGATGGCGTGAAGTAAACATAAATGTCGCGCGAAAACGATACTTGGGCGAGTAAAACAACAAGTAAAATAGCAATAAAAAAGTATTTCTTAAACATTGTAGTTTGGTGGCTCCTTTGTCATTATTATATCGTGAACATGACTTTCTCTTAAAGATGCCTCTGTTATTTGTACAAATACAGCCTTTTTTCTAAGTTTATCTAAATTTTTAGCCCCTAAATAGCCCATTCCCGATTTTAGACCTCCAACCAGTTGATATAAGACGTCACTAACCTCTCCTTTGTAGGGTACCCTACCCTCTACTCCTTCAGGTACCAATTTTTCTGGTTCCATATCATCTTGGAAATAACGGTCTTTGCTACCCTCTTTCATGGCTTCAATGGAGCCCATACCCCTGTAGATCTTGTACTTCCTGCCCTGGTAGATTAC
>WFRG01000078.1 GCA_015486705.1 Hippea sp.
CTCTAAGCATATATTAAGTAAATTAATTTGAGTAATACAAATATGTCTGTGATTGTAAGACGTAAAAACTTACGAAACTAAAATTTAGACCTACCGCGTGTGGAGATCAAATAAAAATCAATATAATCGGTGTCTTTCCTTACTACAGCTCTTGGAATCTTAAATATAGAATGAATAGTGGGTTGATAAATCTTTTGCCCTATAATATAAGCCCTTTTAATACCTAAATCGCTAATTAATTCAACTATTTTATCGTTGTGTCCTCCAAAGGGATAGGCAAAATCCTCAATGTTTTTCTGATATTGGGAAAGTATGCTTATGGATTGCAGCACCTCTGTTTTTATCTCATCCAACGTTAGTTTTAAAAGATTAATATGCCTGTTTGAATGGCTACCTAAAAACATCCCCATATCTACAAGCCGTTTAAGGTTTTCTGAGGTAAGCATTTCAACTCCGTCCAAACTTTTCCCTATATGAGCGGTTGATATAAAAAAAAGACCTCTATAACCATATTTTTTCAAAATTTCAGCCGCTCGCAGATTATCCTTATATCCGTCATCAAATGTAAACAGCACATAGCGATTCTTCAAATATAGCTTATTTTCAACAATTTCATCTATATTGCCAGGATGAGCAGCAAAATACCTTCTCTTTTTCAAATAAGCCACCTGCCTTTCAAAGATATAATTAGAAATTGAAAATTTATCCAAATCTGTACCTACAGGTTTATTGTCAATCCTATGGTACAAGAGAACTAAAATTCCCTTTTTTGGCTGGCGAAAAAAATTGTAACGCAGCAAAAATGTAGCAGCAAGTAAAAATAGTAAAATAACTACTAACATTTGTTTAATTCTAATAACTTTACATACTTTACGAATGCGTAATAACTTGAAAGCAGAGCATACACACAGCCAGGGTAACCATCCAAAAAAGCACCTTTTAGAATAAAACGATTGAAAAGGTCTAAACCAAATCTTAAAAAAGGATAGAGCCTAGAAACCTTTTTCCCTTGCTTCAACCTGCTTCTCGCTGCAAGCGTAGTATATCTGTTAAACTTTTCGAGATAATCTTCCAAGCTATCATAACTATAGTGATAAACAGAATTTTTTAGTTTAACAGCTTTGGTTTTTATACCTTCATGCACATCGTCTTCGTTAAACCAATATCGCCCTTTCCTAAAAAGGCGAACATGATAGTCAGGATAAGTGCCACCAAACTTTAGCGGCCTTCCCATAAATATCAATTGAAAGTTCAAGGCATAGGCATCGAACCTAGGTTTTTTCAACTCATCAATGATTTCTTTTTTCAAAGCGTCAGAGATAACCTCATCGGCATCTAAGCTCAAAACCCAATCCGTGGACAATTTACCAACAGCAAAATTCTTTTGCTTTCCATATCCTAACCATTCTTGGGTATAAACCTTATCTGTATAACGCTTTGCGATTTCCAATGTTCTATCTTTACTACCAGAATCAACAATAACAATTTCATCACAAAAGCTAACGCTTTTTAGCGTCTTTTCTATACTCTTTTCTTCGTTATATGTTATAATTGCACAACCTAAGGACATTACTCTCCGAGTAATCTTTTGCGGGCTTCTTCACTCATCATATAGGGATTCCACGGCGGATCATACACAATATCAACAATCACATCTTTTGCACCGATTTCTTTGATTCTACTAACAACATCTTCTTGTATAGGTACTATCAACGGACATCCAGGGGTAGTCAAAGTCATCACAATCTTCACTACATTGTCGTCATCAATGTCTATAGCGTATATAAAACCCAAATTTACAACGTCTATACCAATTTCTGCATCTATAACGTTATATAATGCATCTACAACATCTTTTTTAGTGAGTTTCTTACCCATGCTCACACCGTCCCCTTTCTTTTGGGTTTAAATTTTAAAACGTTTTTTAATTCATTTAGCTGAACAGTCTTATCCGAACTCACGTCTATATTTCTAATCAATTTAGAATCTTCTTTCAAAAATTTTATCGTAACAATATTGTCGGTATTCATTATAATTAAGCTATTTTTATAAACAGAATCTGGCCTATCCAAAGGCTCAAGCTCGATTTTTCCATTAACATCCTTGCATTTATGTACGTTATCCAATTTCAACCCCAAATAAGCTTGCTCTTCTAAAAACAAAAACAAATCGTCATCATCTTCATAAAAATTATCTATAGACCCAATATAGCTGTCTCCGTTAGACATATCAATTCTTACCCATATTTTTGCCATTTCTTTTACCTCAATATAGGGGAAGTTTCCCCTTCAGGTTAAATTCTTTTTCAAATGCACTTGCCACCTTAAATATAATATCTTCTCTAAAGGCATTAGCTGCAATCTGTAACCCTAAGGGCAACCCATTGGCTGATAATCCATTTGGTATACTAATTGCAGGTATCCCTGTCAAATTTGCCGGTATAGTAAAGATGTCGGAAAGATACATTTGCAAAGGATTATTGGCTTTTTCGCCAATTTTGAATGCCTCAGTAGGTGTGGTAGGCATAATAATGCAATCAAAATCCTTAAAAACACTATCAAAATCCCGCTTAATTAGACTCCTTAATTTTTGAGCTTTTAAATAGTAAGCATCGTAATATCCACTTGAAAGCACATAGGTGCCCAACATTATTCTCCTTTTTACCTCATCGCCAAACCCCTCAGAGCGCGTTTTTATGTACATATCCTTCAAATCTTCATATCCATCTATCCTAAAACCGTACTTAACACCATCATAACGTTCCAAATTACTCGATGCTTCAGCCGGCGCAATTATATAATAATCCGAAACGGCATATTTCGCATGGGGCAGATCAATAGGCTTAACATTACAGCCTAAGGATTCTAAAATTTTAACAGATTCATCCATTGCTTTTTGAACATCACTATCACAGTCTCCTAAGGCTGCTTCATAAATTCCTATTTTTATGCCATTAACAGGCTGATTCAAATATTTAGTGAAATCTTCACACTCTACATTTGCACTTGTAGAATCCATAGGGTCATGCCCACAGATCGCACTCATAAGTATAGCTGCATCCTCAACATCACGTGCTATTGGTCCTATCTGGTCTAAACTCGAAGCGAAAGCAACAAGACCATAACGAGAAACCCTGCCATATGTTGGCTTCAATCCAACAACACCACAAAGAGAGGCAGGTTGCCTGATTGATCCACCAGTGTCAGAACCCAAAGCTGCTATTGCTTCACCCGATGCTACTGCAGCTGCAGAACCACCGCTTGAACCTCCAGGTACGCGTGTAGTGTCCCACGGATTCTTTGTCACACCATAAAACGATGTCTCAGTAGATGAACCCATTGCAAATTCATCCAGATTTGTCTTGCCAATAAACGTTGCACCATTTTCTTTCAATCTTCTAACTGCTGTGGCATCGAAAACAGCGACAAAATTGGATAAAATCTTAGAGGAACATGTTGTCGGTTTAGTAGCTATATGCATATTGTCCTTTATTGCTATAGGTAACCCTTTAAAAATACCATCTATTTTATTCTCACCGTAATCTTCAAAAACCGTAACGTATGCATTGATTTCGTCTTCCTTTTTGTGAATCCTTCCAAGAACAGAATCATACACCTCTTTTGGTGTAACTTCTTTATTTTTAACCAATTCCATCAACTCATGGAGTGTTTTTTTATAAAGCATCTCTTACCTCTCAATAACCTTTGGCACTTTAAACGATTCACCGTCAGTCTCAGGCGCATTTTTTAATATCAAATCCCTATCCATTGAGGGACTTACCTCATCTTCTCTAAAAACATTATGAAGTTCCGTTATGTGAAAAGCTGCTTCACAATTAGATAGGTCTAATTCATTAATCTGCTCCATATAATTCAAGATATCATTAAATTGTGATGCAAACTTGTCTATTTGACTCTCTTCCAATTCAAGCATGGCTAACTTAGCAATTCTTTTAACTTCTTCTTTATTGACCATCTTTATCTCCTTTAATAACCAACCCTTCTCAAAAACAACCCCTTAGCCGGTGCCTTAAATGATTTCACATTCCCTACATTGAAGATTATATTACCGCTTGTATCTTTTTGCAAGCGCATAAGGGAATAACCAACGGCCAAACCCACCATATTGCGCACCATACCCCTCAAAAAACCATTCGCACATATGTGGAATACGGCAAAATCCCTAAAACGCCTAACTCTAAAAAAATATACCTCTCGAACACAGTCTTTATCTAAAGGCTCATTTGCAAATAACGAAAAGTCCATTTTACCTACAAATCCGCATACAAACTCTTTGATTTTTTCTATATCAAGCCTCAAAGGCACATGCCATACGTAGTTTTTTAAAAACGGCGGCAAGACACTACCGTTAAAGATAAAGTACACATACTCCCTAAACCTTGCAGAATACCTACTGTGAAAATCATTATTAACTTCAAACACTTTCAAAATCCTTATATCATTGGGTAAAACTGAATTCAAGCCCTTAAAAAGAGCATAAGGACTTATAAAAAAAGGGGGCAAAAAATCTATAACCTGGCCAAATGCATGCACGCCTGCATCAGTCCTACCAGCATAATTTATTCTTATAGATGTTTTAAATATCTTGTACAGTGCTTTTTCCAAAACTTCTTGGATAGTTAAACAGTTAGGTTGAATCTGAAAACCGCAGTAGTTTGTTCCATCATACGACACAAATGCAGCATACCTTATAGCGCGCTACCTCCAACCATAATAGAAGGAATTCTCAAGGTCGGCTCACCGTCCGTTACAGGCACTCCTTGGCCACCCTTGCCGCACGTTCCAACCTCAACGCCAAAGTCACTTCCCACCATATCGATTTCTTCCAACACCTTTGGCCCATTGCCAATAAGCGTTGCACCCCTGACCATGTGTCCAATCTTGCCACTCTTGATTGTGTAGCCCTCAGCCACCTCAAAAACAAAATCACCTGTAGTCGGATTAACCTGACCACCGCCCATCCTAACAACAAACAAACCGTTGTCCACAGAGGCAATTATGTCCTCAGGATTATCATTACCCGGCAATATATACGTATTGGACATTCTCACAATGGGTGGAAATCTAAAAGACTCCCTGCGGGCATTGCCAGTTGATTCTTTACCCGCAAACTTAGCATACATTTTATCAAACATATATCCCTTTAAGATCCCATTTTCGATCAACAATGTATTCTGCGATTTTGTGCCTTCATCATCAAAATAAAACGATCCCCTCATCCTGGGCCTCGTGGCGTCATCAACAACCGTTATCTTCTCATTTGCAACCTTTTGACCCAATTTATCTTTATAAACGCTCATGGACTCATACACAAGGTCAGCCTCAAGCCCATGACCAACAGCTTCATGTATCATTGTACCGCCTGCATTACTTGACAAAACTACCGTCATTCTTTGGGCTTTTAAAGGCGGTGCATGGAGAAGCTCGATTAACTTTTCACTCATCTCCTCGGCCAGATTCTTAAAATCTATACTATCAAAACACTGAAAACCGCCAAGATAGCTAAATGGGCGTCTGAATGTTTGATAATTGTCTTTATCGGATGCCGTTACTTCGAAGTACAAAACCGTGTAGATCCTCTTCTCCTTCAAATGCTTACCCGTTTCGTTAATTATCTCCACACTCTTCAATCTATCTGAAAATGTCATGCTGACCTGCTTTATTTCCTTTTTTTTATAAGCAACACTGCAAAAATCATCGTAAATAGCTTTTATTTTGTCGACATGCGGTTTATACTCGCCGCACATATCTACACTCTTTTCTTTGCCTTCAGATAAAACCAATGCACCGCTGTTTGAGCCTGAGATATCTACCAAAAACTTGCTCATCTTATGCACATTCTCTTCACTTGTATCAAAAGACGATGAATACAAAACACTTAAGCCCTTTACGGTTCTTACGCCTACACCTCTATCGTGGCTGATTTTAACATTCTCGATTTTGCCACTTTTTGCTTCAACAAGCCTCACAAACGAATCCTCTAAGTATATGTCAAAAAAATCGCAATTAGAGTTTTTTAAAATGGCAAAGGCATCTTCGTACATCCACTACCTCCAAAGAAAAAAGGAGGCTTAAAAGCCCCCATGCCTATCTTCCGAGTTTCTCCTCAAGTTTCTTTATATTAACAATCGTCGTCATAATGCTGTCTGGATTCAAACTCATGGAATCAATACCTTGCTCAACCAAAAACTCGGCAAAGTCTAAGAAGTCGCTCGGACCTTGACCACAAATTCCCACGGGTTTTCCATGTTTATGAGCCTTTTCAATAAGCATAGATATCATTCTCTTTACAGCTATATGGCGCTCGTCAAAGAGATGGGCAACAAGACCAGAATCCCTATCGATACCCAACGTAAGCTGCGTCAAGTCATTTGAACCTATCGAAAAACCATCAAAGATTTCAGCAAACTCATCAGCACACATTACATTGCTTGGAATCTCTGCCATCACGTATATTTGAAGCCCATTTTCTCCTTGAACAAGTCCATTCTTTTTCATCTCTTCTATAACTTTTCTACCCTCTTCAGGTGTCCTACAGAACGGTATCATCAGTGCCACATTGGTTAGACCAAATTCATCTCTAACCTTTTTCATTGCCCTACACTCAAGGGCAAAACCTTCTCTATAGGCGTCCGAATAATATCTTGAAGCACCCCTGAAACCTATCATAGGGTTTTCCTCTTTTGGTTCAAACTCATCTCCGCCTATAAGGTTAGCATACTCGTTTGTCTTAAAATCGCTCATCCTAACAAGAATCTGATTTGGATAAACACTTGCAGCAAGCATAGCAACACCGTATGCGAGTTTATCTATAAAATATTGGGGTTTTTCATCGTAACCTTTAGTAAGTTCTTCTATAATCTCTTTAGTTCTTTTATTCTCTAATTCGTCAAAATGTATCAAGGCAAGCGGATGAACCTGTATAAAGGAGCTTATTATAAACTCCATCCTTGCGAGCCCTATACCATCATTTGGAACGCCTGCTGTTTGAAAGGCTATTGCAGGATTTCCTAAGTTCATTTTAATTTGTGTCTTTGGCTTCTTAATCTTAGAAAGGTCAATCACCTCAACTTCATAGTCGAGTTTTCCGTCGTAAATATAGCCCACTTCACCTTCTGCACAGGATATTGTTATCTCCTGACCATCTTTCAACCTTTCAGTTGCATCGCCACACCCTACAATAGCTGGAACACCAAGCTCTCTTGATATAATCGCAGCATGGCAGGTTCTTCCACCCCTGTTTGTTATAATTGCTGCAGCCTTTTTCATTATCGGCTCCCAATCTGGGTCTGTCATGTCGGTAACTAAAATCTCACCATCTTTAAACTCATCCATCTCTTCTGGTGTATCTATTATCCTAACAGGTCCTGATGCGATTTTACTTCCAACAGCTATACCTTCTGCAATCTTTTTACCTTTTTCCTTGAGTTTGTATGTTTCAAGAACGCTTAAGCTCTTCTTGGATTGAACTGTTTCTGGTCTAGCTTGAACAACGAATAACTGCCCAGTTTTACCGTCTTTTGCCCACTCTATGTCCATTGGCGTATATTTACCATTTCTCTTTGTATAATGGTTTTCTATAATAACCGCCCATTTGGCAAGCGTTAGAACATCATCGTCGCTCAAACAAAATCTATTTCTGTCTTCTTCTGTAGTATCAACATCTTTTATTCCGCCGTTTTCATCATAAACTGCCTTTGTAAGCTTTGAGCCTAATTTTTTATTGATTATAGCCTTATAACCCTTTTCTAATGTTGGCTTAAACACAATAAACTCATCTGGGTTAACTTTACCAGAAACAACATTTTCTCCAAGACCATAGCTTGCATTAATTACAACGGCCTTGTCAAAACCACTCTCTGGATCTAATGAAAACATAACACCACTTGCCGCTAAATCGCTACGTGCCATCTTTTGAACACAAACAGACAAACCTACATTAAAATGGTCAAAGTTTTTATCATGTCTGTAGGAGGTTGCTCTATCTGTAAATATAGAAGCATAACAACTCTTTACGTAGTGAATGACATTGTCTATACCTTTAACATTTAGATAAGTATCCTGTTGGCCTGCAAAAGAGGCATCGGGAATATCCTCAATAGTGGCGGAACTCCTAACGGCAACATCACTTTCCTCTTCTCCGTAATATTCGCTGAGTTTCTTATAGGATTCAACGATCTCGCTCCTCAAATCATCGGGCAGTTGAGCGTTAAAAATCAACTCTCTTGCCTTTTTCGTTTTTTCTTTAAGGTCGTTGATGTCATGGGTATTTAAGTCTTTTAACGCTTCATAAATTTTCTCACGTAAATTATTTGAATCAATAAGATACCAGTAAGAATCTGCCGTTAAAGCAAAGCCGTAAGGAACATTGACCCCTTCCGCCTTTAACTCTCTAATCATCTCACCCAAAGAGGCATTTTTACCGCCAACTTTATGTACATCGTTAGCAGTAACCTCGTCCAACCACTCGATATACTTCACTGACACACCCCCATTTAAAGAAATTTATATTTCACCTCTACCCCGTTGCATTGTTATTCTAACAAATGAAAACACTATTTTCAATAAATCAAAATTTATTTGGGTAGTGTACAATATCTTGTGTAATCTCCGAGAATTGGGTATCCTCCCAGGGACA
>WFRG01000079.1 GCA_015486705.1 Hippea sp.
AAATAGACCTAATTTTCAATTTAAAAAGATAAATAATGCTATTTACCTTACGATAAATGGAGCAAGAGCCTCTAAAGCCGCTTTATTAGGGCAGGATTTGCAAAGAGAGTCTAGTAATATTAAATCAATTTTGGCTATAAAAACAAATCAGAGTTCAGTTAGATATGTAATAAATTTGAGAAAAAAGGCTAAAGTTGCCAGATATTATGCAGATAGTAGGCATATTTACGTTATTTTTCCAATAAAGATTGATAAAAAACAGATTGCAAATGATAATACTAAAAACAAAAGTGTGAATTTAAAAAATGGTTTATCTAATGAAAAAAATAAAAACGTTCTTGGTGTAAATAGGCTTATTTCATTTAATGTTAGGGATGCTCAACTTAAGGATATTTTCAGGGTTTTCGCGCAAATTAGTGGTTTGAACTTTATAATTGGTGATGATGTTAAAGGCACGCTGACAATGAAATTGAAGGATGTGCCGTTAGATCAAGCTATGAATTTAATTTTACAACAGGAAGGCTTGGTTGCTGAAAGAAGAGGTAATGTTGTTATTATAATGACAGCCCAACGCTATCAGAATGAAAAGAATCAACAACTTAAGGCTTTGCAAGATAAAGAAAAACTTGAAAGAATGAAAAATTCTGTTACTAAAGTTATTGATCTAAACTATATAACACCTGATTATGCTGTAGATATGATTAATAAACTTTTGTACAACTCCGAAAAAAGCTCAGGTTTTATTGTATCTGATGTTAAGAACAATGCCATTATTTGTCACGATACTCCTGATAATGTGGGGAAAATTGAAAAAATCGTTAAACTTATAGATCAGAAGAAAAAGGCTGTTGAAATTGATGCTAGGATTGTAGAAATTAGCAAGACATTTGAAAGACAGTTGGGGATTCAATGGGGCGGTAATTTTTTTAACCAAAAAATTAATCATTCTAAAACTTTTATTGGATTGGGTGGAGCAAATTCACCTATTGATGTTTCAAGTGGGCTTCCACCAGCTTTGAATTTTACTAATGAAAATTTTATAGTAAATTTACCCGCTACTCTGACAGCGGCACCAACTTCAACAGTTAGTCTTGCTGTTGGTAATGTTATGGCAAATTATAACCTTGATCTAAAGCTAAGCATGGGGGAGGTTGAGGGATATACTAAAGTACTTTCATCTCCTAAGATTATTACTTTAGATAATCAACCTGCAAAGATAGAAAGTGGACAACAAATACCATATCAAGAAACTGCTGGAGCCAGTGGCGCAACAAGTGTAAGTTTTAAGGATGCAACGCTTTCTTTGGAAGTTACACCTCATATAACAAATGATAATCAAGTTATATTGAAATTGAAAATAAGCAAGGATTCGCCTGACTACTCTCATACAGTTGGGGGTGAGCCACCGATTAATACCAATTCTGTGGAGTCTACAGTGATACTTAAAAACGGTCAGACGATTGTAATTGGTGGTTTAATGCAGCAGACAACAGAAAAGACTGTAACAGGCGTTCCTGGACTGATGAGAATACCTATTTTGGGTTGGTTGTTTAAGACAAAGAGGATTTACAATCCTCAGAATGAGCTTTACATATTCGTAACTCCACATGTGTTGAATGAAGATTGATGAGAGAAATTGTTAATCGCAAGGCCCGTCATGATTATGAGATCTTGGAGACCTACGAGGCGGGTCTTGAACTTAAAGGTAGTGAGGTTAAATCCATAAGGATGGGCGCTGCCAATCTAAAGGATAGCTATGCAGAGATCAAAAACGGTGAGGTGTGGGTCAATAATTTTCACATAAGTCCGTATAAATTTGCCTCCGAACACACAAATCACGATCCTTACAGAAAAAAGAAGCTCCTTATCCATAAGTATCAAATCAGAAAGCTCATAGGAAAAACCAAAGAGAAAGGGCTTACGCTTATCCCATTGAAGGTGTATTCTAAGCATGGAAAGCTTAAGATGGAACTTGCTTTAGCGAAGGGTAAAAAACTCTACGACAAGCGTAAGGATATAAAAGAAAGGGATTTGGCAAGGGAAGCCGAAAGAGAACTTGCTCGCTTTAAATAATCTTTGAATTATATGTTAAAATGTATAGAATATCTGGACATTTACTCGTGAGGTGTAGTGTATGCCAAAAAGAACCGACCTAAGGAAAATCATGATTATTGGCTCAGGGCCGATTGTTATTGGTCAGGCCTGTGAATTTGACTACTCTGGAACGCAGGCGTGCAAAGCGCTAAAAGGTGAGGGTTATGAGGTTGTTCTTGTTAATTCTAATCCTGCAACAATAATGACAGACCCGTTACTTGCAGATAGAACCTACATTGAACCAATAACCATTGATTTTCTTGAGAAGATAATTGCCAAAGAGAAACCAGATGCAATTCTGCCGACTTTGGGTGGCCAAACGGCTTTGAATGCCGCTATGGACTTGTATAGAGAGGGGATTTTAGAAAAGTACGGCGTTGAGCTCATAGGAGCCAATGCTGAGGTTATAAATAGGGCTGAGGATAGGGAAGAATTTAAAAAGGCAATGAATGAGATCGGTTTAAAGGTTCCTGAATCCGGCATTGCGCATAATTTGCAGGAAGCCATAGATGTTGTTGAAAAAATAGGCTTTCCCGTCATCATAAGGCCGTCTTTTACACTTGGTGGAACAGGGGCTGGTGTCGCATACAACAAAGAGGAGTTTGAAGATGTTGTTAAATGGGGACTTGAGCAAAGCCCTGTAAATGAGGTCTTGATTGAACAGTCGGTTTTAGGCTGGAAGGAATACGAGCTTGAGGTAATGCGAGATAAAAAAGACAATGTGTTTATCATCTGTTCCATAGAGAACTTTGATCCAATGGGTGTTCATACGGGAGATTCTATTACAGTTGCGCCTGCACAAACATTGACGGATAAGGAGTATCAGATTTTGAGGGATGCAGCCATCGATATAATTCGAAAGGTTGGTGTAGAGACGGGTGGATCGAATATTCAGTTTGCCGTTAATCCAGAAAACGGAGAGTTTGTTGTTATAGAGATGAATCCCCGTGTCTCGAGATCTTCCGCTTTGGCAAGTAAAGCCACAGGATTTCCTATAGCCAAGTTTGCTGCACTTTTGAGTGTTGGATACACATTGGATGAGATACCGAATGATATAACAAAGAAAACACCGGCGAGCTTTGAGCCTGTTTTGGATTACGTCGTTACAAAGATACCACGATTTACATTTGAGAAGTTCAACACGCCCGATCAACTTGGAACACAGATGAAGAGCGTTGGCGAGGTCATGGCTATTGGTCGAACGTTTAAAGAGTCTCTGCAGAAAGCCATTAGGTCTTTAGAGTACGATTGGGATGGTTTTATTGAGATAGACTGTTCTGATGAGGAGATCAAGCAGAAGTTGATAGATCCAAACTCCAAAAGGCTTTTGTACATAGCTGAAGCATTTAGGAGAGGGTATAGTTTGGAATATATACACGAGCTTACATACATCGATAAGTGGTTTTTGTTCAATGTCAAGCAGATAATCGACAAGGAAGAGGAGATAAAGAAAAACCCGTTGGCTATTGAAAAGGAAATGAAGACCCTTAAGCAGTATGGGTTTTCGGATAGCAGGCTTGCCAAGCTTTCGGGTAAGGCAGAGGAAGAGATCAGAAGGTTGAGGCTACAGTTGGGTGTGCAAAACGTCTACAAGATGGTTGATACGTGTGCTGGTGAGTTTGAGGCTTACACGCCCTATTTTTATTCGACTTACGAAGAGGAAAACGAGTCAATTCCTTCCCGAAATAAAAAGGTTGTAATATTGGGTAGTGGGCCAAATAGGATTGGCCAGGGTATAGAGTTTGACTACACCTGCGTTCATGGTGCATTGGAAATTAAAAATGAGGGTTATGAGTCTATAATGGTGAATTGCAACCCTGAGACCGTCTCAACGGACTATGATATTTCCGATAGGCTTTACTTCGAACCGTTAGTGTTTGAAGATGTGATAAACATTGTGGAGAATGAAAAGCCTTATGGCGTTATTGTTCAATTCGGAGGACAAACACCGCTCAAGCTATCGATGGCTTTAAAGAATACAGGTGTAAAGATTTTGGGGACAGATCCGAAAAGTATTGATATTGCAGAAGACAGAGAACTGTTTAGGGACCTGATAAATAAGTTGAGGTTATTGCAACCAGAAAGTGGCATTGCACATTCGAAGGAGGAGGTAATAGAAGTAGCGCGGATGATAGGCTATCCGGTGCTTGTAAGGCCTTCTTACGTTTTAGGTGGCCGAGCGATGATGATCATTTTTAACGAGGAGCAGCTTAAAAGTTATGTCGATGAGGCAGTTGAGGTTTCTGGCAAGCATCCTTTACTTGTGGATAAGTTTTTAGAGGATGCCATAGAAGTGGATGTTGATGCTGTGAGCGACGGTGAGGACTGCGTTGTAGCTGCGGTTATGGAACATATTGAGGCTGCTGGTGTACATTCCGGCGATTCTGCATGTTCCATACCACCGAGAACACTAAAGAAAGAGGTGGTTGAGGAAATTAAAAGGCAAACAAGGCTGCTTGCAAGAGAGTTGGGGGTTATTGGACTTATAAACATACAGTTTGCCGTAAAGAACGACCGCATATATATCTTGGAGGTCAATCCGAGGGCTTCAAGGACTGTGCCCTTTGTAAGTAAGGCGACCGGTGTCCACTGGGCAAAGATTGCCACTCAGTTGATTTTGGGTAAAAAAATCAAGGAACTCGGCGTAAAAGAGGTTGAGCCTAAGTACTATGCCGTCAAGGAATCTGTGTTTCCGTTTGTTAAGTTCCCCAATGTTGATGTTACGCTTGGCCCTGAGATGCGCTCGACAGGCGAGGTAATGGGTATAGCCGATGAGTTCCCTATTGCATACTATAAGGCACTTTTGGCAAGTGGTATGCGTTTGCCAAGTAAGGGTAATATATTTTTATCTCTCTCTGATAGGGATAAGCCTCAGGGTGTGTTTATTGCTTCGAAACTTTTGGAATTGGGTTTTGATGTGTTTTGTACGAAGGGTACTTATGAATATTTGACAAAAGAGGGTGTTGGAGTAAAGTACGTTAAAAAACTCAGTGAAGGTAGGCCAAACATACTTGATAAAATGAAAAACAATAACATACAATTTCTTGTAAATACACCTTCTGGCAGGCGTTCAAGGACAGATTCTTTTTACATAAGGAGAACGGCGTTGATGATGAATATACCTTACTGCACGACGATTTCTGGGGCGGTTGCTGCTGTTAGGGCAATAGAGGCTATAATAAAAGGTGAAAAATTGGACATCGTACCAATACAGGACTACTACAAGAGAGGTGAGGCAAATGGCTGAAAAGATACTGATTACTCCTGAGGGATACAAGAAACTGCTTGAGGAGATGGAAGATCTACAGAAGAGACAGAGGCCTGAGATAATAAAGGAAATAGAAGAGGCGAGAGCAAAAGGTGATCTAAGCGAGAATGCAGAATATCACGCAGCGAAGGAAAAACATGCGTTAATTGAAAACAGAATTGCAGAGCTCTCTGAGAAAATAAACAACGCTCAAATTGTTGATCCTGCGACGGTGCCCAAAGACAGAGTGAATTTCGGTTGCACGGTTGTGCTTTACGATATCGATAATGATGAAGAGATTGAGTACATGATTGTCGGTGAGGATGAGTCGGATCCTTCAAAGGGTAAGATCTCTGTCAACAGCCCCATTGCCAAAGCGCTTCTGGGCAAGGAAGAAGGCGACGAGGTTGAGGTTCAAGTTCCTGCAGGTACAAGAAGATTTGAAATTGAGGAGATAAAGTGAGGCTGAAGATTGTTCAAAATAAACAGGTTGCAAAGGATACATATGTCATCAAATTAGAAAACCCAGCACTCTATGAAATTCTGCCGGGTCAATTTTTTATGATAAAGATCAATGATTTTAACTATCCGTTGTTGAGGAGACCTTTGAGCGTTGCGGGTTTTTCCGATACAATCGATTTCATCTTCAGGGTTGTAGGCGAGGGTACAAGGATTCTGTCGTTGAAAAAAGAGGGTGAATTCATAGATATTTTGGGGCCTTTGGGTAATGGTTTTACCATAAATTCATCAAAAAGGCTTATCTTGGTTGGCGGTGGTATAGGTGTTGCACCACTTTTGTATTTGAAAGGTACAATCGAAAACAGGTATAGCCTCAAATGCGAGAGTTATTTTGGCTTTAACACGAAGGATGAAGTGTTTGTCAATGCAGGAAACATAGCCACTATGGATGGCAGTTTGGGTTTTAAGGGCACTGCGGTTGATATGGTTCAGGGTGATTTGGATAAAGATTCGCTCGTTTATGCCTGTGGACCTTTGCCGATGCTAAAAAAACTTGCACTTCTGTGCTTTGAATACGGATGCGAGATGCAGGTGTCATTGGAAGCTCGTATGGCGTGTGGTATTGGCGTGTGCTTGGGCTGTGTTGTTCCGACCGTAGGCGGTGATTTTAAGCGTGTATGCGTCGAAGGACCTGTTTTTGATTATGAGGAGATACAATGGCAGGAAATGTAAATTTGACCGTTAAATTGGGCAATTTAATCTTTAAAAATCCTGTTCTAACGGCATCGGGGACGTTCGGTTATGGTATTGAGTTTTCAAAATACATTGATTTGAATAGATTGGGTGGTTTTATTGTTAAGGGTTTAAGCTTATATGAGAAAAAGGGTAATAAGCCGCCGAGGATTGTTGAAACGCCGTGCGGTATGCTCAATGCGATTGGCCTTCAAAATGTGGGTGTTGATAGGTTTATTGAGGAAAAACTACCCAAGTTGCAGGGTTTGAATACGCACATAATTGCCAACATTTACGGTACAGAGGTTGAAGAGTTTGTCAGGCTTGCTGAGATTTTGGATAAAGAGCCGTTGATTTCGGCTTTAGAGGTCAATGTTTCGTGTCCTAATGTTTCGGCAGGTGGTGCACTATTTGGCAAAGACCCGGACATGGTGTACGTTTTGACCGTCTCCATAAAAAAGGTTACAAAAAAGCCTGTAATAGTGAAACTTACACCCAATGTTGAGGACATAGCCTTTGTTGCACAAGCAGCGCAGTCTGCCGGTGCGGAGGCTGTGAGCCTTATAAACACGATTACAGGTATGGTTATAGATGTCAAGAGTAGAAAGCCGTTTCTTGCAAACAAAACAGGTGGCTTAAGCGGGCCTGCAATCTACCCGATTGGTGTTAGAATGGTTTATGAGGTCTATGAGAAGGTTAAGATACCGATAATCGGTGTCGGCGGCATATACAATGCCAATGTGGCCCTTCAGTACATCATGGCTGGTGCGTCGTTAATAGAGATTGGGACGGCCAATTTTGTTGACCCAACGATTAGTATTCAGATTATCAAGGGTATAGAGGAGTTTATGAATGAAGAGGGCGTTAATAGCATCTCTGAGCTTGTTGGTGTTGCTCACAGCTAATGCTCTTGGTTTTGATATAAACGACATATTCAATGTCTACAAGCACAAGAATATTGAACTTTGTTTTGATCAGGTATCCATTAACGGCATGACAGGACAGTCTATTGAAAGGCACGGCATTATGAAGATTATTGCCCAGAAGAGTATGGAGTTTGACTATCCGGATGAAAGGGTAACAATAGACAACTTTAAGGCTATAGATGTAAAGGGAGATAAAAGGTACATTTACAAGCTTTCAGGCTTCAATAAAGTGCTTTTTAACATGTTTTTGGGCAAAAAGGACATAAAAGAGCTGTTTTTCGAAAGAAAGTTAGATAACTCTACATATCAGCTTGCTCCTAAGTACCAGAGCAATATCTCTTCTGTTTATGTGTTTGTTTCGAATGATAGGGTTAAAAGGATAAAAATCATCGATATCTACGCCAATAAAACGATTTATACTTTTTATGATCTTCCTTGCAAGCGAGCACAAAGGTGAAGTTGAGCCTCTTTTGAAGCAGTTCCCTTTTGAAAAAAGGGGAGATCACTACATATACGATAACCTAATCCTATACATAAATCATGGAAAGGGGGCTTTGTCTCTTGCCTTTAAGAGTGTTGAGATTTCTGTTATATATGGCATAGATATTGCACTTCTTTTTGGTCTTGCGGGCAGTGTGTCTGATTTTTCGATTGGCGATCTTGTAAGTGTATCGAAGGTGAAGTTGATGGATGGCTCTTCAAATCCCGTGTACAATCCAATGGAGCTGATCACTGTTAAGGGTTTAAAATCCGTCGAGTGTGTTACACTTTTAGCAGGTTTTAATTTTGATAGCGAATGCATTGGTCTGTTCGGTGATGTTGTGGATAGAGAGGCGTACTTTTTTGCCAAAGCTTTTAGAAGTTTGGATAAGCCGTGTTTTGTTTTTAAGGTTATTAGTGATAAAAACGATAGAGCTTCCATAAATGCTTTTAAAAAAGAGAGTGTGGATATTGGCAAATTTGCGGAGATTTTGAAGTTAATGATGTGGACTGACAAGGATG
>WFRG01000080.1 GCA_015486705.1 Hippea sp.
ATTACTGTTTCATTGGTAACTTCATCCATTTCTGAATAAACTTTTTTGAATAGGTTGTATCCTATGCTGTTTGCTGCATAAATCGCTTGAGTTTTTATTGTTTTTAGCAGTATTTTTTCCTCTTCCTCGTTTAGAGTCTGTCCATTTAAAAAGCTTTTTAATATATCTTTAAACATTTTCTTTACCTAAAATCTTTTGTTTTATACTTCTTAAATATACCTGAGAGCATACACCGCAAAATGTCATAATTTCATGTAAATCCTTTTCTTTTATTTTAAATATTCTTCTTGATTTTTTACCTTTCTTTTTGCCTAAAATCAACACTTTTGATTTGCCAGTCCAATCGAAGTATTTTGGGCATCCTCTATAGTTGCAATACTCTACATCAAAAAAGGGACTTCCTCCGAATTTTGAAGTTGTTAAAAATATAATTTTGTAGTTTTCTCCAATCTTTTCCAGGATGATAGCCGGCCTGTGTTTTCTGGGAGGGGCTTGCTCTCTTATATATCCAAGATTGACGTTGTATTTTTCATAAAGTTTTTTTACATCCACAAGCCAAATTGTGTTCACATACGATTGGTCGCTTGCCTTTTTTCTTTCTTCATCCAGAATTTGGGACTTAATTTGATTTAGAGTTGACCACTCCATATGTGTAATGTATCAAAAAATCACGCGAATTCAACATTTGTCAAAAACACAAATTATTGGAGTGTATGTAAAATAGGAGGGAAAGCATTCCCTCCTGTAACGTTGATGCTTAATTATAATGCGGGTCTATATTGTACTTCCTAACTTTCTCTAACCAGCTTCCTATCTTAGGGAATATTTCACTGGGAGCTTTTAACCCAAAAGGTAAATCCACGTGAGCTGTTCCGTCTATTATATAGTATTCGTCTAACGAGTTATGAGTTTTTGCTTCCATTAAATCTTTTATTACCTCGTTTGCTGCAACAAGGGAATCGGATTGCGAGAGAATTGTTATAAACGGAACTCTTATTTTGTACATGTTTTTGATGTAATAATAATAACCATCGTGTCCTGGGCCAGGCTTTGGTGGTTCTACAAGATATCCTCTACCGCCATTTTCAAAATATTCTCTAACTGTATGCCTCAGACCAAAATCTCCATATTGTGCGAACATTTGTGTATAAAAACTGTCCGCAACGTATCTGATTAGAAAATCTGTTAAATCTCCATTTAAGTCGTTTGGATTCATCATCATTAAATCTTTTAAAAACTCACTGTATTTTCCATAATTTTCTCCAGCATCGTATATAGCTCTGTTTAAATCCTCCGTAGTCATTAGAGAATAATTCCAGACAGTGTTATTTTTCTGTAAAAGCCCAATCAATTTTCTTAAATCTACGTATATTGGTGGATCTAATAATGCCCAGTTAACCCATTTGTCTAAAGATTGTGGAAGAGGAGGTATCATTGCAGGGTCTAAAGCTACAACCCCAAGAACGGTTTGAGGTCCTTCTATTTCACCGTTTCTTTCTTTTACTAAGCCACTTTCCGACACAACCCTTTTACACCACGGTACATGAAAGTAACAAAGCCAAGTTTTTTTAAACTCTGTTCCTTGCAAATAAACATAGCTCACTAATCCACCTGTGCTATGTCCACCTATTATAGGATGTTTACCTGTTACACTATAAACCTTTAATATAGCAGCTTTAGTATCATATATTGCCCATGTATCTAAACTTGCTCTCCATAAGCCTACGTCGCTTTTCATGTCTCCAATTCCAGTTCCTCTGTAGTTTATGAGCCACACATCATAACCCTTTTTCCATAAGTAATAAGCCAAGCTATAGTAGAGCATAGGGTCTTGCTTTATCATTGTGTCATCTTTTGCCCAATTAGCCAAATTTGACGGTAAAATATTTTCTTCAGAATAGAGGTTCTTAAGTTTAGCCGGCGTGTGCTGCATGAATTCTTCCATGTTGCACAAAATACCAGGGAAAAGTAAGACAGGTTGTGCCTGTATATTAGCGGTTTGTCCCGGTGGATGGTATCTTAAAAGTTTAATAGTTATTCCATCATCTGTTCTTGCTGTATATACATCTCCGTACAGGTTAGTTGCTTGTGAGGTGTTAAATATAAATAACGCTAAAAATAACCCCAAAAGAAATGCAATCCTTTTCATGCCAGCCTCCAATTAATTAATAAAAAACTGGTAGTGTACAATATCTTGTGTAATCTCCGAGAATTGGGTATCCTCCCAGGGACAACACCCAATCCCCAGGAGGAGGTTTGAAATGACGGAACTGAAA
>WFRG01000081.1 GCA_015486705.1 Hippea sp.
AACGACCAAAAGCTCAATCAATGTAAAACCCGATTTGTCTTTAATCCCCTTCATACCTAAACCTCCTTCTTTTACTTTAAAATTAGACATCGAATATCTATTGACACTTTCATATCCCCCATCATTTCCTACTGTAACTTTATCACCCCCTTTCATAGTTTAATATTAAACCTTGATTTGCCGTTTTCAACCATTTTTCAATATCACTAATATGATATTATCAAAGAGTGAAAAAAACATGAAATAAAGAATAACAAAAAAATGGAGCGGATGACGGGAATCGAACCCGCGACATCAAGCTTGGGAAGCTTGCGCTCTACCAACTGAGCTACATCCGCTCTTTCACGCATAAATATACCCAAAACAAAAGAAAAGTAAAGCCCCTTTCTTATGGGGCTTTAACCTTCTTTAAAAAGTTACCCTGCTATGCCGTGTGGATACTGGAATACACCAGCCCATGTAATCAAATACCTTAGCAAGAAACCGCCGATTAAAACAAGAATGGATGCTACACCAGCCAAACTCTTAGCACTATGTTTAACAGAAGCAAACGCTTCAAGTATGAGTGGTGTAATAAGACCCAATACCAAAAATCCAACTGTAAACAGAGGATTATTCAAAAGCAGATGAGCACTCTTCATGACAGCTGCATTTCCAAGCCTTGCAAAGTCCAAATATGCAAAGATAATCAGTAATTCTAATGAAATCAGAAGGATATCAAAACCTTCAACAAAATGGAAATAATGCTCAGCTTCATGAGACTTCATAGCCGCAAGTATTAACATTACTAAAGCACAACCTGTGGACAATGCGCTAACCGTAAACAAAATTGGCAAAGCCGGAGTATGCCAGAAAGGAATGGCAACGTTAGCGTTAAGCAACAATCCTGTGTAAGTTGTTACGCCAAAGCCGCAAAACATCGCTATATAGCCCATCCATTTTTTAAACGTTGTACTTCCAAAAAAGGCTGCTATAGCATACAAAACACCGAATATATAAGAACCCATAATCACGACCATACCGCGGGCAATCCATGAATGACCTATCCCTGCAATCCAAAAAGAAAGTAGAAATCTCAAAGGATTAATTAAATCGATAACAAGCCAAATTAAGCCAAAGCTTAACAAAGCAAGACCTAAAAGTGAGACAAGTATTCCAAACCATTTATTAAGGTTAAATCTCAAGTCAGCAAGAATTCCCAAAGCTAATGTAGCGCCACCTAAACCACCAAAGAACAGGTATGTGGCTATATTCCAAACCCATAATTGCTGTTGTACTAAATCCATCTTTCCCTCCTTTTATTTAATGTAGTAAACCTTTGGTTTTGTGCCCATATAACTACCCAAAGGTTTAGCTTTTCCTGTATCAACAAGCTTTGCCACCTCAGAATTCGGATCATCTAAATCACCAAATATCCTTGCATGTCCTACGCATGTAGCCACGCAACTCGGCTCAAGCCCTTCTTCAAGTCTATCAATACAGAACGTGCATTTATCAATATGGGCTTGATGGTGTCTTGCATCCTCTCCAAAGTAAAACTCATCTTTCTTCAAGTCATCAAGCTCATATTCGTACCTTGCATCATATGGACATGCCTCAATACAATAGCCACAGCCCAAGCACAAGTCGTAATTTATCAACACAATGCCATCTTTGTTGATATACGTTGCCTCAGTCGGACAAACCGAAGCGCATGGAGGATTTTCACAGTGCATGCAAATCGTTGGGAAGAAGTATCTTTTTACCTCTGGGAATTTTCCCTCCTCAATTTCTGTTACTCTTGTCCTCCACTTGCCTTTAAAATCTTCGGCCCAAAACGGTGTCTGATTCCACTGAGAGCAAGCTGCCATGCATGCCCTACATCCCAAGCATGCATGAACATTCATTACCATTCCATATCTCGCCATTGCCTATCCTCCAACTTATATTTTTCTAACCTTTACGGTAAACTGACAACCCAATGCGGCGCCAGTTACAGGACCCAATCTATAAGGTATAAGTTTTCCAATATCTACACCCTTTCCGCTACCGTATGCCAATTTTTTATTATCAAGTCCAAAATCGCTTATTACAAACACCGTATCTTCTCTCACCATCTCCGTAATGTGCACGAATGACTGAATCTTCTGCCCTGATACGGTATTCTCAAGCTCAATTTTATCCTTCTCTTTCAAGCCCAGCCTCTGGGCAACCTTCGGATTTATCCATACACCGTAATTCTCTTCTGCATGTCTCTCAACAAGAGAATGCAATAGTGGGTTATCCGCTGTTGTCAGATAAGTCATTTCAGGTACTTTTCCGAATGCGAAGAAAAACTCATTTCCCGTCGGTTTGAAGTCCCTCTTTGCACCCTTTCTGTATTCAAAGTCGATGTATGTTAGGATTGGGTTCCAATGCGGATCTACACCGTATTTTGCATTAAAATGACCAAACAGTGTTGAATAAAGTTCAACCCTTCCTGAAAATGTCGGCACAGGGAGTTTATAAGGCATTCCAGACTCTTCCATTAGCTGCTCTTTTGTTTTTAGTGGCAAGACACCTTTTTCCTCCAATGTTTTTTCAAGTTGCTGAGGCTGCATACCCAACTTTTTACCCATAGAGTATAAGGATATATCCTTGAATGCCTTATAAAGCGGTTTTTTACCCTTCCAAGCAAGGGCAAGTTCCTTCATGGTTTTGCCCATATCCCAACCGGTGAATTGACTAACAATCATAGAAGCAGAGCCATAGTCACCTCTGCCGTGATTTAAGATATTAGACAACTCACAAAATACCTCATCGCCACCTTTTGTATCACCAATTTGGCTTACACTTGGGAATCTCATTCTCAAGCCAAGGTCTGAATTCGGTCCCTGAATCCAGATGCCGCTGTATTTCTCAAGGTAGGTCTTATCCGGCAGTATTACATCAGCAAACGCCGCCATGTCTGAAGGCAGAATTTCGTTTACAACCACAAGTTTCAAATTCGGGTTTTTAAATGCCTCTGCCCATTTCTGATACCCATAATAATCCTTCAATGGATTCGTTGAATAAACATATGCAAATTTGATTTGATAGGGTTTTCCATTCCATTTAAGCTTACCTTCTACTGCTTCTTGGAAACCAGCATTAATAAACAACGAGAAAGGTATAGCTTTTTCACCATATTTCTCTTTTTGATATTCGTAATACGCTCTGTTGAAGTGAGGGTAACCCCTAAACAATGGGAATTTTCCAGAAAGCATCATGCCTTCAAGCTTACCTATGAGACCGAGCAAGCCGGGTGCCATCGCTGTGGCCATCATCAATGACATCGGATTGTTCAACTTGCCGGACTTGTAGGCCTTATAAAATCTTTCCATGCCCTCTCTATCCTCAGGATTATAAATCCACCCACCTACACTATCCACTCCGCCAACTAAAACGTTTATTATCGCGGCAGCTTTCCTTGACTGAACAACATCCTCATACCTGCCGTCCAGCCATCCGGGATGAACTGTAGCAGGCCTAATCCTACCTATTAGCTCGGCAACTTCTTCTATACTTTCTTTTGGCACATCGCAAATCTTGGCAGCCCATTCTGGCGTTGCATCTTTAACCGTCTCCCACAGATAGTCAAATGCTGTTTTCGCAGGCTTCCCTTGGAATGTTAAGCCTTTTGGAGCAAATAGAGCCGGCTTAATCTTCTTGTTTCCGATATTATCGTTTGTAAAGCCATCCACAGGAACTACTTCACCGGAGATCTCATCGTAAACATAATAATTTTTTGAAAATGGGAATTGCTCTGGATTTGTATTTTGACCAAATGCGAATGGTGCACCATTGTTATCGTAAATTAAGAATGGAGCTGTCGTATGTCTTCTTAAGAATTCATCCTCATACCAACCGTTCTTTATTAGAAGCCTGATAACGGCCATTAAGAACGCTGAGTCAGAACCAGGCTTAATTGGTATCCATTTATCGGCTTTTGCAGCTGTCTCACTTAATCTTGGATCAAGGGCAATAACTGTCATCTTGTTCTGTCTTCCCTTGGCAAACCTAACTGCCCTAGACACCGAGATTCCAGCAATTGCAGCATTACTTCCAACAGTTAAAAGAACCTTTGTATTATCCATATCAACAAGCAGCTCATCGTGGGTTATCATCGTACCCACGGTTACGTCAGCGCCTGCATGCTCTGCCATAACACACTGCTGCATTGGAGAGCCAACAATGTTCGGGCAACCCGTGGATGCCGAAAATGCAAATACGCCTAACTTTTCATAAGCACAAGCCCTTTGGCCTGCAAATATTGCAACCTCATGGGGTTGAATGTTGTTCTCTTCAACCTTTTTCTTGATGTAAGCCATAGCCTCTTCCCAAGTTGCCTTCCTGAACTTCCACTCACCCCTTTGAGAACCCTCTACCCTAATCAACGGGTATTTGAGTCTATCTGGGTTGTAAACAGTTTTTATACCAGACTGACCCCTCGCACAAATTCTTCCACGGTTGTACGTACTATTTCTGTTACCATCTATCTTCTGGGGTTTCATAAATTTACCGTTAACCCTTGTCCTAACGACAATATCGCATGCCGTTGAGCAATAACTACAGATATTTGGAAAGTATTTAATCTTCCCAGCAGGTTTTTTCCAATGAGGAGTATAAATACTCGCCTTCGCAGTGGGTCTGAAAAACATCAGACCACCAGTAACCAACGATGAAAGCTTCAAGAAGTTCCTTCTATTCAATGACACCATAGCCAACCTCCACCCTAAAAGCTTAAAGTTTCATATCAAAAAAACAAAATCCCTTAAAACATATTTACTTACTGGCAAAGATTGTATAGTAACTTTACCGTAAGGTCAAGATTCGTGATTTAAGTCACACATCTTAAAAAGCGCCTTAAAAAGTTAATTTATTAAAGTTAAGCTGTTAATTTCAAACTTTAGGTAAATATTCTAAAGCTTCTCTAACTTTATCCTCTGGATACTCATAATCTTTCATATTTCCAGATAAAAATAAGTCATAAGATGCCATATCAAAATGACCATGACCTGAAAAGCAGAAAAGTATAGTTTTTTCCTTTCCTTCTTCCTTTGCTCTCAAAGCCTCATCAATAGCAGCTTTAACGGCATGACACGTTTCTGGTGCAGGAATAATGCCTTCTGTTTTTGCAAAAAGCATGCCTGCCTCAAATACCTCTGTTTGGTTGTACGCCACAGCATCCAATAAACCATCTTTTCTTAACTGGCTTAAAATGGGTGAATCACCGTGATATCTCAAACCACCGGCATGAATACTTGGCGGCATAAAATTGTGACCCAAAGTGTACATGAAAAGCAAAGGTGTCATCTTAGCCACATCTGCATAATCGTAAGCAAAAATACCTTTTGTAAAAGTTGGACAGCTTGCTGGCTCAACGGCCACAATTCTAACATCTTTACCATTGATCTTATCTCTCATAAACGGCAAAGAAATACCACCCAAATTGCTTCCGCCACCACATGGGGCAAATATAACATCAGGATAATCACCAATTATTTCAAACTGTTTCTTAGCCTCAAGTCCAATAACCGTTTGATGTAATAAAACATGATTTAAAACGCTTCCTAAAGCGTATTTTGTGTTTTCATGGGTTACGGCATCCTCAATTGCCTCACTAATGGCAAGACCTAAACTACCTGGGTTATTCGTGTCCTCCTTTAAAATTTTTCTTCCCGTCTCCGTTCTATCACTTGGAGAAGGATAGATTTCTGCACCCCAAAGGTGAATCATTGATTTTCTAAAAGGCTTCTGTTCATAGCTAACCTTAACCATATAAACCCTGACATCTATACCCAAGAGAGACCCTGCCAAAGCCAATGCAGAACCCCATTGACCAGCGCCAGTCTCCGTCGTTAGAGTTTTAACACCTTCCATTTTGTTGTAATAGGCCTGTGCAATAGCCGTATTTGGCTTATGTGATCCAGCAGGAGAAACAGATTCATTTTTGAAGTAAATCTTAGCTGGAGTACCAAGAGCCTTTTCAAGATTCAAAGCTCTGACAAGTGGAGTAGGTCTCCACAAAGAATAAATCTCCCTAACCTTCTCTGGTATGGGAATTTCCCTTTGATTGCTCATTTCTTGCTCGATTATGGCCTTTGGAAATATCTTTAAATCCTCAGCCGTCAGAGGCTTTTTGGTTTCAGGATTTAAAGGTGGACTCAACGGCGTAGGCAAATCCGGTAAAATATTATACCAAAATTTGGGCATATCCTCTTCTTTAAGGAATATCTTTTTCTCCATAAACATCACCTCCCCCTTCTTTCTCAAATACACTCAGATGATAATATCAAACTATGCAGTTTTTTAAAACATAAAACTTGACAGGCTAAATTTATTGAGTATAATTTTTATCAAATGAGAAAATTTTTCTGAAAGGGTTAAAAAATGGAAAATCTAGTTTTGGATACTTACTCCGCAATAAAAACGGAGATCGTAAAGAAGTTTTCAAACTTCAGACAAATATGGGTAAAAAAAGATGATTTAAATATTTACAAAGAGCTTTTATTTTGCCTTTTGACGCCGCAGTCTAAGGCAGAGAATGCTTGGGAAATCATAAAAAGCTTGGAGAGAAAAAATTTGCTATTCTACTCAAAAGAAAATATATTGATAGAAGAACTTAGGAAGGTTAGATTCAGAAATAACAAAACGAAATATGTTAGAAATGCACAGAAATTGTTTGTAAAAGATGGAAAACCAAAGATTGTAGATGTGTTGAGCGAATTTGAGAGCCCATTCGAAACAAGGGAATGGCTTGTTAAGAACGTAAAAGGCTTAGGTTACAAAGAAGCAAGCCATTTTTTGAGGAATATAGGTTTAGGTGAAGATTTGACTATACTCGATAGGCACATCTTAAAAGCGCTCTTGAAATTCGGGGTTATTGAAGAATTACCAAAAACCTTAACAAGAAAAAAGTACATTGAAATAGAGGAAAAAATGAGGAATTTTTCAAAAGGTTTGGGCATACCATTATCACACTTAGACTTTGTTTTTTGGCAAATACAAACAGAAAGAATTTTTAAGTAGGAGGAAAGAATGGATTCAAAGGCATTTTACAAACTCAGTTATGGACTTTACATCATAGCATCGGCTAAAGATGGCAAGTTTAACGGGCAGATAGCTAACACGGTATTTCAAATCTCATCACAACCAGCAACGATAGCAATTAGCATAAACAAGCAGAACTTAACACACGAATTTATTGAAAGCTCAGGTGTATTCTCTGCAACCGTACTAAGAAAGGAAACACCCATGCAATTCATAGGCAAATTCGGCTTCAAAAGCGGCAGGGAGACGAACAAATTTGAAGGTGTAGATTACAAAATATTTGATGGAATTCCTGTAGTTTCAGAAAACGGCGTTGCATATTTAGTTGCCAAAGTAGTGAATAAAGTCGATGTATCAACCCACACGGTATTTATTGGCGAGGTAACAGATGCCGGTATTTTAAGCAGTGCCGAGCCAATGACGTATGCTTACTACCATGAAGTCAAAAATGGAAAGTCACCAAAGACTGCGCCAACATACATTGAAGAAGAGAAAAAAGAGAATAAAAATATTTCAGGAGGAAAAGAAATGAAAAAGTACAGATGTACAGTATGCGGTTACATTTACGATCCAGAAAAGGGCGATCCAGATAATGGAATAACTCCAGGAACATCGTTTGAGGAGTTGCCTGACGATTGGACATGCCCAGTATGTGGGGTTTCAAAAGAAGATTTTGAGGAGGTGACAGAGGATGATTAAAAAACTAACCGACGGCGTTTACAACGTCGGTGCAATAGATTGGGATAGAACGCTGTTTGACGAAATTGTACCAACACCACAAGGCACAAGCTACAACGCCTACATAGTTCAGGGCAAAGAAAAAACCGCTCTCATTGATACGGTAGAGCCATACAAGTTCGAAGAGCTCAAGAAAAACTTGGAAGATTTGGGTATTGAAAGGATAGATTACTTAATTTCTAACCATGCAGAACAGGATCACTCTGGAAGCATACCTATGATCTTGGAGATGTATCCCGAGGCAAAGTTAATTACAAATGAGAAATGCAAGAACTTCGAAATGGATTTACTGCACATACCGGAGGAGAAATTCACTATAGTCGACGAAGGTGAGACAATAGATTTGGGCGGCAGAACACTTGAGTTTATTTTAACCCCTTGGGTGCATTGGCCAGAGACAATGAGCACATACTTAAGGGAAGACAAAATCCTGTTCAGCTGTGACTTTTTCGGTAGCCACGTTGCAACGTCTTACACGTTTGCCAAGTACCACGACAAGGTCTATCACGAAGCAAAGAGATACTATGCCGAAATCATGATGCCATTTAGAAACTTCATCGAGAAAAACATAAAAAAAATCAGACAAAAAGAAATCAAAATGATTGCACCAAGCCACGGGCCCGTGTTTGACGATCCAGAGTACATAATTAAGGCTTATGAAGAGTGGATCGATCCGAAGCCACAAAACATGGTCTTAATTGCCTTTGTATCCATGCATGAAAGCACAAGAAAAATGGTCGAGTACTTGGCTGACAAACTCGAATCAAAGGGTGTGGATGTTAAAATCAGAAACTTGATAACCTGCGACGTGGGCGAGTTGGCCATGGATTTAGTGGATGTAGCTACAATTATCATAGCAACCCCAATGGTCTTAGCAGGAGCGCATCCAGCAGCAGTGTATGGAGCATATTTGGCAAATGCCTTAAGACCTAAAGCCAAGTTCGCAGGCATAATCGGCTCATACGGCTGGGGAGGAAGAGCAGCCGACATAATTAAATCGAATTTAGCTAATCTAAAAGCGGAGCTTCTTGAGCCTGTGTTCATAAAAGGACTTCCAAAAGAAGAAGATTACAAAAAACTGGATGAATTTGCTGAGCTCATTTATCAAAAACACAAATCAATAGGGATAGTGGAATGATAGGGAAAAGAGCACCAAATTTTTGTCTAAAAGACCATGAAGAAAAAGAGCATTGTCTAAAGGATTTTAAAGGCAAGTGGATCGTGCTTTACTTTTATCCCAAAGACAACACATCCGGTTGCACAAAAGAGGCAAAAGAGTTTACAGAAAAGAGAGAGAAATTCGAAAAGCTCGGGGCAGTTATTGTTGGAATTAGCAAGGATTCGCCTAAATCCCATGCAAAGTTCATTGAAAAACATGACTTAAACATACTCTTGCTGAGTGACGAAGAGCACAAGGTTTTAGAGGCATACGGAGCGTGGGGATTGAAGAAAAACTACGGAAAAGAGTATTACGGAACAATAAGGGGCACTTTTATCATCGATCCTGAACTCACCATCAGGGCTCAGTGGAAGAATGTCAGAGTAAAAGGTCATGTGGATAAGGTTTTGGAAGAATTGAAAAAATTACAGGAGAAAAAAGAATGAGGAAGATG
Organism: Hippea sp.; assembly: GCA_015486705.1. Next base: position 9,402 of record WFRG01000081.1, read on the forward strand.
GTTGAAAAGGCTTTAAATGAGGCCTTTGCAGGGGAAAGCATGGCGCATATGAAGTATCTAATCTTTTCAGAAATTGCCGAAAATTCTGGCAAGAAAAACTTAGCAAAACTATTTAAAGCTATAGCCTATGCCGAATTTGTCCATGCCAAAAATCATGCAAAAGCTTTGGGAATACCGAAGGACAATGTAGAAAATTTAGAAAGCGCAAGAAGTGGTGAGGAATTTGAGATAGAGGACATGTATCCAGCTTATGAGGCAATAGCAAAGTTGTTCGATGACAAACAAGCCCAGAGATCCATACACTACGCAATAGAGGCAGAGAAAATACACGAAAAACTATATGCAGATGCTAAGGAAAAGGTAAAAAACGGTGAAGACTTAGAAGACAAAGACATATATATCTGCCCGGTATGTGGATTTACATATGTTGGGGATAATCCACCTGAGAAATGCCCAGTATGTGGCGTTCCAAAAGATAAATTCGAGAAATTTTAGGAGGCTTGAGATGATAGATAAAAAGATGGAAGATGCGATTAACAAACAAATAAACGAGGAACTCTATTCAGCATATCTATACCTTTCTATGTCTGCATGGTTTGACTCGATAGGACTTAAAGGCTTTGCCAATTGGATGATGGTACAATACAAAGAGGAGACGGATCATGCTATGAAATTTTATCAATACCTACAGAGCCAGGGTGCTGCTATTAAATTAATGGCAATTGAAGAACCACCACATGAATGGGAATCTCCTTTACATGCTTTTGAAGAAACATTAAAACATGAGCAACATATAACAAAATGCATAAACGAACTTGTCGACTTGGCTGAAGAGCTAAAAGACAGGGCAACATACAACATGCTCCAGTGGTTTATTAACGAACAGGTAGAAGAGGAAGAAAACGATAGAGAGATTATCGATAAACTCAAATTAGTTGATGGAAGCAAACACGGAATATTTATGATAGACAAAGACCTTGCAAGCAGACAATATACGTCTGAAATATAAAAAATGGGAGGTGGAAAGATGACTAAAAAGATGCAGGTTTACAAATGCGACATCTGTGGAAACATTGTTGAAGTAATACACGAAGGAGCAGATGCCCTTGTTTGTTGCGGACAACCAATGAGGCTATTGGAAGAGCAAACGGCCGATACTTCAACAGAAAAACACGTTCCATTCATCAAGAGAGAGGGTAACAAATACATTGTAAAAGTCGGCGAGAATCAGGCGCATCCTATGGAGGAGAAGCACTATATTGAATGGATCGAGCTCATAGTTGACGGCGTTGTTTACAGGAAGTTCTTAAACCCCGGCGATGCACCTGAGGCAGTGTTTGAGGTGCCTGAAGGAAAAGAGGTTTCTGCAAGGGAATACTGCAACATCCACGGCTTGTGGGCAAAAAAGTAGTCAAAAAAAGGGGGTATTTGCCCCCTAATTTTATTTTAGTAAGCTGTATATTTTTTCGTTCGCCTTCAATCCATTTCCGGTAAGTTCCACAAGAGTGGAACCGGTTAAATCGACAACTTTTAAAGCTGCTATTGCGGATGCAGACGTAGGCTCTATGTAGTAACCTTTTCTTACCATCTCCAACAAGCCTTCTTTTATATCTTCTTCTGAAACAGTAATAACAATACCCTTTGTTTCCTTTATAATTTCACACATTTGATCTAATCTAAGGGGGTTTCTAATAGCTATTCCTTCTGCCACAGTCTCAGAATATTTTTTTTCCTTACCATACAAAACATAGCTTAACGGAGAGCAATTATCAGACTGTACACACACAAACTTTGGAAACTTATCAATATAACCCGATTCCATCACTTGTTTACAAGCTATATAAGCACCGATTAGCAAAGTCCCATTCCCAACGGGCATTACAATATTGTCTGGTAATTTAAAGTTCATTTGTTCAAATAACTCAAAAATAAATGTCTTTGTACCCTCAAAAAAGAACGGGTTGTAAACGTGACTCGCATAGTACATTCTTTCAGCTGCATTTATAGCAGCTTCGCTCGTCGCTTGTCTATCACCTTTTACAAGTTTCAAATTTGCACCAAAAGCTACCAGTTGCGTTAGCTTTCCTTTAGAAGTTGAGAAAGGGACAAATATGTTGGCCTCCACATTAGCTTTAGCGCAGTACATAGCTATTGATGAACCAGCGTTACCCGATGAATCCTCTAAAACTTTGCTAATCCCCAGCTCTTTTACCTTACTTACCAACACAGATGAGCCTCTATCTTTATAAGAACCAGATGGAAAAAGATAATCAAGCTTCAAAAAAACGTCTTTACCAAACACTTTATCCCTAACAAGGGGAGTAAAGCTTTCATTAAAGCTGACAATCGCTTTTTCGGAGAAAACTGGAATAAATTTTTTATAACGCCAAAAACCATTAATGGTTTTATCAACTAAACTCAAATCTACTTTTTCATCGCTTACAATATCCAAAAATCCACCACACTCGCATCTCCAAATCGGCTTATTTATATCATATTCCCTATTGCATGAATAACATCTAAGTGCGTACAATTTTGTTTTCCTCTAAACAAAGTTTAACAACTTTCTTTGCGAGTATATCCGTTGCATCGTAAACGTCGGCTAATTCGAGATTAACGTACGGCAACAAAACAGGTATTTCGGTACATCCAGCTATTAAACAATCATACTCATTTCTAATAATCTCAAGATATGTATTTTTAAAAATTTCAATAGCCTTTTTCTTCTTGCCAGATTTTACAAGATATATTGAATTCATAATATCTTTCTGAATATCTTCATCAAAATTCTCAATTTTTAATCCCTTTTTTTCAAATACACTATGATAGACTTTTCCTATAAAAGTACCATCCGTAGCCATTAAACCTATTTTTTTGTATTTCTTGTTTTTACTAAGTATAGATTCCAAAGCAGACTCAACAATACTTACAAAAGGTATATTAGTGGCTTTTCTTATATCGTCTACGAAATAATGAGCAGTATTGCAAGGCATACATAAATAATCAACCCCACAAGCTTCAAGTCGCCTAACCGACTCTAATATAAAAGGCAACGGGGATTTACCCGTGCCTTTTAAAAAAGCTGTCCTATCTGGTATTTGAGGATAATTATCTATAATTATAGGTATATGTTCCTGATCTGATCGTGCAGGCGTGTTTTTTATGATTTTATAAAACAAATCAGCAGTTGCTTCAGGACCCATGCCACCTATAATACCGAGTCTTTTCATCGACTAACTCTCCAATACATTAAAATCAACCTCATTTTCACTTTTGGCAACAACTGTGGTGCATACCAAGTCTCCTGTAACATTCACAGATGTTCTACCCATATCCAAAAGCGCATCCACGCCCAATATCATAGCATAAGCCAAAGATACAGGACTATTAGCCGACAAATTCAATCCTATTGAACTCAAAACCATCAATAACATAATTGCTCCTGCACCTGGAACACCCGCTGTACCTATCGATGCAAGCACTGCTGTAATAATAACAGTTATTTGCTGGGCTAAACTCAGATGCATTCCAATGGCAGTAGCAATAAATAGTGCACAAACTCCCTGATATATTGCTGTTCCATCCATATTTATGGTGGCACCTAATGGCAAAGTAAAGGAATAAACACCTTTTGATACACCTAAATTCTCTTCAGCCACTTTCATGGTAACAGGAAGTGTTCCACTACTACTCCTCGTTACAAACGCTGTCAGAGATGCCTCTTTAGCCTTGTTAAAAAACTTGAATGGTGGAATTTTGTTTATAGCTAAAAGTCCACCGTATGTTACTATAACATGCGTTATCAGTGCCAGATAAACAACTAAAACAACCAAAGCCAAAGGTCCAACAGCTTTCGCACCTTCCTTAGCAAAAACAACAGCAATCAAGGCAAATACACCTATAGGTGCATATTCCAAAATCCACCTAACAATTTTATAAATGATTTCAGCAGCTCCATCAAAGAATCTAAAAACAACTTCACCAGAGCTTTTCAATCTTTCATCTTCACTATCCTTTAAAAATGCTATACCAATACCGAATATTATTGAGAAAAATATAACAGGCAAAACTTGCCCTTTAACAATAGCTGTAAATGGGTTTTTAGGTATTATATTTATCAAGATAGCAGTAAGACTTGGAGCTGTTGCTTTCTTAACTACACCATGACTAATCTTTGCCAAATCAACACCACTTCCAACATGGAAAAGATTACCAAATATTAGACCTATTGTCACAGCAAAAGCGGAGGTTAGCAGATACAATACAATAATCTTAACACCTACCCTACCTAATCTTGCCGGCTCAATGCTGGCAGCACCAACAACTAACGAAGCTATAATGACCGGCATGACAATCATCTTTAGTAACCTAATAAAAACGTCGCCAAAAGGTTTAACCCACAGTATCTTCTCACCGAATATTAAACCAAAGATAGCACCGAGCACCAATCCTATAAGAATCCTAAATAACAAATTTGGTTTAAAATACCATGACCAAAGAGCCTTCATAGAACACCTCCTGTTTTG
>WFRG01000082.1 GCA_015486705.1 Hippea sp.
CCTGATTTTAACTCTACTATCTGGGCTTTTGTTGAGCAGTTCAAAATAGATCGCTGGCTCTATAAATCCAATCGTATTGCATTCTGGCCTTTTGTTAAAGCTATAATAAACTCCCCCCACCAAAAGAGCTTATAAATTCCCCACCCTTTTAGTAGCATACCCTTATTCTTTTAAATCTATTAAAGAGGGAAGAGTGTAGATGGGTTAATTTGACACTATATCTTATTTATGGTATCTGTTTTTAGGGAAAATGTTTAAATTTATGGGAGGTTTGGTATGCGTAGGTATTTTAAGTTTATTTTTATGTACGTTTTGGTTTTCGGCCTCATCGCATCTTCAGCCTTTGCCATCAACCCTAAAGACTACATCATCATAGGCACAACAGACAAGATCTCATCATTGGATCCTGCAAAAGCATACGACTATTTGTCGGATAACATCCTACAAAACATCATGGAGGGCTTGGTTAAGTATGTTCCTGGAACCACACGCATCGTACCGGGGCTTGCAAAAAAGTGGAAGATTTCAAAGGACGGCTTAGTTTACACGTTTTACCTAAAAAAGGGGCTTAAATTTTCAAACGGTGATCCAATCAATGCAGAGGCTTTCAAATTTTCCATCGAGAGGGTCATAAGGCTAAAACAAGATCCATCCTTCTTGCTTTCAGATGTTGTTAAAAAGGTCGAGGTTGTGAACGATACAGAATTCAAGATCTACCTTAAGTATCCCTTTGCGCCTTTCATAAACATCTTGGCCTTCACAGTGTCATACCCTGTTGATCCAAAGGTATATTCAAAAGACAACGTTTACAACGACATACCTGTGGCAAGCGGTCCTTACATGGTCAAAAAATGGGTCAGGGGTCAGCAGATAGAGTTAGTAAGAAACCCATACTACCACGGCAAAAAAGCAAAAACACCAATTATTCTGGTTAAACTCTACAGAAACGCAAACACGCTTTATATTGCGCTCTTGAATGGAGAGGTAGATGTCGCTTATAGAACGCTGTTGCCTCAGCAGTTTTCAAAGATTCAGAAAAACAAGAACTTTGTCGCACTCGTTGGACCAAGCCCATTTATCAGAGAAATTGTCTTCAACGTAAAATACAAACCATTTGACAATAAACTAATCAGAAGGGCTATTGCATACGCAGTCGACAGAAAGCAGATCGTAAAGGACGTGTTCAGCAACCAGGTTAGCCCACTTTACACTCTCATTCCAAAAGGCATGTGGGGTCATAAGTCCGTAATGCCACACCACAACTTGAAAAAGGCCATAAGGATACTAAAGAAACTTGGATATACAAAAGACAAACCATTAAAGATAACTTTGTGGTACAGCCCAAGTCACTACGGTTCAACAGAAGCAGCCGTTGCATTAACAATAAAAAACCAGCTTGAGAAAACAGGACTAATCAAATGCCAGTTAAAATCAGCAGAGTGGGCAACGTATGTTGACTATTGGAACAAAGGAATAATGGGCATATTCTTGCTTGGATGGTATCCAGACTATTTCGACCCAGACGACTACATGTGGCCATTCTTAGCAAGTTCAGCAAGCAACGGAATGGGAAGCTTCTATTCAAACAAAAAGGTTGATAAACTTCTACTTAAGGCAAGAAAGGTTGTGAGCAAAAGAAAAAGGGCAAAGATCTACTACAAGGTTCAAAAGACCATGGCAAAAGACGTTCCTTATGTGCCACTGTTCCAAGGAAAACAGAGGGTGGTTGCCAAACCGAATGTAAAAGGACTTCTGCTTGATCCTGTGCAGATTTTCAGATATTATCTGCTCTACAAAAAATGAGAGGGGTTTATCCCCTCTTTTTTTATGTAGGAGGCAAACGTGAAAACCTACATTCTGACAAGGATTGGCTTATCCATCCCCATGATTTTGATAATCCTAACAATTGTATTCTTTGTATTAAGGGTACTTCCAGGCAATCCTGTTTTAGCCATGCTTGGACCAAAAGCGCCGCCCTCTGTTGTCAAAGCAATGGAACACCAAATGGGCTTGGATAAACCAATTTTGGTTCAGTACGTTGACTACATAAAAGACATTGCTCACGGAAATTTTGGCCAATCCACCGTTACGGGCATGCCCGTTTTAAAAGAATTGATGCAAAAATTCCCCGCTACTTTAGAGCTTACCATCTTTGCTATGATTGTAGCTGTTTTCATAGGTATATTTTACGGCACTTTGGCTGCATACAAATTGGGCAGTCCCTTAGACGTGTCAGCACGCATCTACTCTATCTTTGTTTACTCATTCCCCGTTTTCTGGTTTGGATTGATGCTTCAATTGATTTTTGGCGTTTGGCTACACTGGCTCCCCGTCTCCGGTGAATCATCACCGTTTATGACACCAGACCCCATTCACACAGGATTGTACGTTGTGGACGCCATAATAAACGGTCAATGGGACGTTTTAAAGGACTCTTTAGAGCACCTAACCCTGCCATCGCTAACATTGGGAGTTGTTATCTCAAGTATTTTTGTCAGGATGGTCAGGGCAAACGTCGTCTTGACATTATCCCAACAGTTTATTACGGCTGCAAGGGCTCGTGGCGTCAAAGAAAAAACGGTTCTATTTAGGCACGCTCTAAAAAATGCCCTACCACCGATTTTGACTATCATGGGCTTGCAGTTTGCCTTACTTTTGGGCGGTGCCGTGCTAACTGAAGTAACATTTTCTTGGCCTGGCATAGGCAGTTACTTGGTAAGCAGGATTCACGCGAGGGACTTTACAGCTATACAGGGCACAATAGTCTTTTTCGCCATATTTGTGGCAATCATTAGCATACTTGTGGACGTTATCAATGCTTGGATCAATCCGCGTGTGAGGTACTAATCCAATGGTTCAAAACTCCAATCAGATGATATCGGCGCGCGTATCCTCGTTTCTAAAGGATTTACTTGGCGATTCATCGGGCATTATGGCAATTGTAGGATTTGCTATCTTAACGATCTTTATACTTATGGCAATTTTTGCGCCGTTGATTGCACCATACAGCCCCATCCAACCAAGCGGAAATCCTTTAACCCCACCAAGCTGGCACCATCTAATGGGCACGGATAACATGGGTTATGATGTTTTCTCTCGATTTATTTACGGTTCAAGAATGGCGCTAATTATAGCCTTTATTGCCACACTCATTGCAGCCGGCGTTGGAATTCCCCTCGGCTTGATTGTCGGCTACTTTGGCGGTCC
>WFRG01000083.1 GCA_015486705.1 Hippea sp.
CTACAAGTTAATCGGTACGTCAGAGGATGAATTTGAAGAAACAAAGGTTGTAAACATAATAAAGTATAGGGCGCCGTGGCTTATTATGAGTTTGTTGGGTGAGTCTGTTTCGGGTAGTGTTTTGAAGTTCTTTGATGGGACATTAAGAACAGCGATTTCGTTATCTTTTTTTATGCCATTAATCATGGCTTTGGGTGGAAATACAGGGCAGCAATCCCAAACGATAGTTGTCAGGGCTTTGGCGCTTGGCAAATTTGATGAGGGCGGTATCTGGAAGATTATCAAAATTCAGATAAAAACGGCTTTATCAATTGGAACACTGTTTGCCATTTTGGGCTTCAGTATGGCTTTAATTTTCCAAAGAAACTTCCCTTTGGCTTTGGTAGTGGCATCGTCTTTGTTCTTATCCATGTTTTTGTCTACGATTATCGGCGCATTTTTGCCTTTGGGTTTAAAGAAATTAAACGTAGACCCAGCGGTAGCTGCGAGTCCTTTCATATCAGCGATGAACGATATAGTGGGGCTTTTTATTTATTTAACAATAGCAACTCTTTCTATTAAATATTTTGGGGTTAGGTTATGAAGTTGTTTGGCACAGATGGTATAAGGGGAAAAGCCAACGTTTACCCAATGGTTGGCGATATGGCTTATAAGTTGGGCAAAGCTTTGGTTTATGCTTTAAACGGCACGCCCAATAAGAAAAGAAAAATAATAATTGGTAAAGATACGAGACTTTCTGGCTATATGCTCGAAAGCGCAATAACAAGTGGCATAGTTTCAATGGGTGCAGATGCGTACCTTGTAGGCCCTATGCCCACGCCTGCGATAGCGTTTTTGGTTAGAAGTATGCGGTGTGATGCTGGTGTTGTGATTTCGGCAAGTCATAACCCTTATGATGATAACGGCATAAAAATATTTTCGCATGAAGGTTTAAAACTTGATGATGAGGTTGAAGAAACTATAGAGAATTTGATTTTGGGCGATGAACTTGATGGCAAGGGCACTTTGGGCGAAAAAATTGGAAGGGCTTACAGAATCAGGGACACGCTCGGTAGATATATAGTATTTGCCAAAGACACCCTGCCTTACAGCGTTTCCTTAGAGGGCTTGAGAATTGTTTTAGACTGTGCAAACGGAGCTACATACAAAGTTGCGCCTATGATATTTGAGGAGCTTGGTGCCGAAGTTATAGCAATCAATAACCAGCCAAACGGTGTAAATATAAACGACAAATGTGGCTCTACATATCCAAATGCGATTTTAGAAGCGACAAAACTTTATAGGGCTGATGTCGGTATAGCCTTTGATGGTGATGGGGATAGGGTTTTAATGGTTGATGATAAATACAACTTGGTTGATGGAGATGCTATTTTGGCTGTTCTTGCAAAAAATATGAAGGAAAATGGGTCTTTGAAAGGAGACACGGTTGTTGGAACTGTGATGACAAATTACGGATTAGAGCTTTTTTTGAAAAAAGTTGGTGTGAAACTGGAACGCGTTGACGTTGGAGATAAAAACATAGTCAAGAAAATGATTGAAAAGAGCTACAATTTGGGCGGAGAACAGTCTGGACATGTGGTTTTGTGGGATTTTAACACGACCGGTGATGGAATTGTTACGGCTTTGACTGTGTTGTCTATAATGCAGCAGGGCAAGAAAAGCCTATCTGAACTTACTGAGGGTTTTGAGAAGATACCGCAGAAAACATACAATGTCGTTGTAAAGGATAAACCGCCAATTGAGAATATAGAGGAAATTCAAAAAGCTATAGAAAAAACAGAAGGCATTTTAAAGGGCAATGGAAGAATTGTAGTTAGATACTCTGGGACTGAGCCTCTGCTGAGAATTACGACTGAGTCAACTAAGGTAGAGTTGGTAGATGAGTGTATAAAGATTGTTGCTGAGGCTGCTAAGGCCGTATTGGGGAGGTGAGGCTTATGAAAAGGTTTATAGCAATTTTTGCTTTTGTTTTAGGTGTTTTTTTAATTGCACAGGCGAAAGAGATAAATATACAACTTGATTCGCCATATTTTGGCAACTCAACAACAACGAATGTTAGTCATTATTTGGGTAAAAAACCGGTCCTTTTGGTTTTCTTTTATCCGGATTGCCCGCCCTGTGAGCATGAAGCTGAGGTCATTAACAAGCTTTACAATGAATACGGGAATAAAATAAGCATCGTTGGTATAAGCTTAAGTAGGGATAGGTATGATATTGGTGATTTTGTCAAGGATTTAAAGATAAAGTATCCTGTGTGGAGAATACATTCAAAAAGCCAGCTTAAATATGTTGGCGGGATTTTGGCTACACCTACAGTTGTTATATTGGATAAAAACGGTAATATCGCAGCTAAGTGTTTAGGGAAAAGAAGTTATGAATTTTTCAAGAAGCAGTTCGACAACCTACTGAAAGGAGAAGTTAAATCATGTTCAAAGTAGCTGTTTGCGACTCCATATCCGAAAAAGGTATTGAAATTTTGAAAAACGATAAGGATATAGTTGTTGAGATAAAAAGCGGTGTTGATAAGAAGGAACTACCTAAGCAACTTGCAGATTTTGATGCGATTATCACAAGAAGTTCCACAACTATAGATAAAGAGTTTTTAAGCTATTGTAAAAACTTAAAGGTTATAGGTAGGGCTGGCGTTGGTGTAGACAATATTGACTTGGATGAGGCTTCAAAGAGGGGCATTGTTGTTTTAAATATGCCAACAGGCAATACACTTGCTGCAACAGAGCATACAATGACACATATGCTGAACTGCTTACGTTTTATGCCTAATGCAAATTATGAGCTAAAACACAAGCATGTTTGGAATAGAAAAAAATGGATGGGTATTGAACTTTATGGTAAGACGCTTGGCATTATAGGTATGGGCAGAATCGGAACTCGTGTTGCCATAAGAGCAATGAGTTTTGGCGCGGATGTTGTTGTTTATGACCCGTATATACCTAAAGAAAAGGCAACCAATATTGGCGCGGAGATAGTTGATGATTTAGATGAATTGTTTAAGGTTTCAGACATTATAACAATACACACGCCAAAAACCGAAGAGACATACAATATGATAGATAAAGACGAGATAGCAAAAATGAAAGATGGTGTTATTTTGATAAACTGCGCGCGAGGTGGGTTATACAACGAAAAGGCTCTGTACGATGGGCTAAAGAGTGGAAAGATTAGGGCTTTGGGTATAGATGTATTTGAGAATGAACCTCAGCCCAACCATCCGCTGTTTGAATTTGATAATGTTTTTGTGACACCTCATTTAGGAGCAAATACATACGAATCGCAAGTAAGGGTGGCTGAGGGCATAGCAAAATCGGTAGTTGATGCCTTAAAAGGTAGAGGCTATGAAAATGCCGTTAACATAAAGATGGAAGAGGAAGAAATATCAGAGATAGGCAAACAATTTTTAGGGCTGGCAGAGCGCATGGGTTCTTTCTTATCTCAATACATAAAGGGATTTATAAAGAAAGTAACTGTTTATTCTCACGGAGAAATAGGAAGCTGTATGAACTCTTTGGGCTTGTTTACAATTGTCGGAGTACTGAAAAATATGGTAGATGAGCACGTAAATTATGTCAATGCCCCGTATATAGCCAAAGACAGGGGCGTGGATATAGAAACCGATATTTACGATAAGGCAACAGAGTTTAAAAACTATCTTTTGATAAAAGCCTATTATGACGATGGAAAAACACTTGAGATTGGCGGAACGGTGTTTGAGCCGAATAAAGCGCGGATTGTGTACATGGACGGCTTTGATATGGAAATTGAACTAACGGGCAACATAATTGTTTTTAAGAACTACGACAAGCCCGGTGTCATCGGCAAGGTTGGCTTGATTTTGGGCGAGCATAAAATTAACATCGCAGACTTTAGGTTAGGCAGAAAGAAAGATTTGGGTGAAGCGCTGTCATTTATAAAAGTCGACCAAGAGGTGAACGATTCCATTTTAAAGGAGATTTTGAATATAGACGGTGCTATATCTATAGCCAAAGTTAAACTTTAATTCGCTCCCGTTAGAGACTTGATTTTTTCCATAAGCATATTGTATTCATTGATCATGCCCATCTCTTTGTAGCATACGGCTATTTTTGTTAAGGTTTTTATTTTATCGTCTGAGAATTGCAGATATTCTTCAAAGGTTTTAAAGGCTTTTTCATATTCACCAAATTCGTAGTATAAATTGCCAAGCGTGTCTAAAACGCCCGGTTTTAGGTCAGGGTTCATGTTTATAGCTTTTTCTAAGTTTTCTTTAGCTAAGACATAGTCTTCTTTTTCTATATATAATTTGCCCAAAGCCAGGTACACAAGCGGTTGATATGGAATAAGTTCAACAGCTTCTTTCAAATATTTTTCCGCTTTATCAAGCTCTTTTCTGTCTATATAGATACTTCCGAGTAAAAATGGTATATCGCCGAAACTGCCATACTTTTCATAAAGATCGTTTAAAATATCAAAGGCTTTCCCCATCTGCTCTCTTTTAACAAACTCAATGGCTGTTTTGTACTCTTCGAATATATCTCCCTCAAGACTTAGCTGCTCATATAGTAAATTTTGTCTTTTTATGTCTTTGGATACTTTAGACATTTCGTCAACTACGCTTACCCATTTTTTGATCTCTTCGTTTTCGGGTTCGTAGTCCAATGCCCTCAAAACAAGCCTTTTTGCGTCTATATAATCCTTGTTGTCTATCGCTTTCTTTGCAAGTATTAAATGGGATGAAACCATGTTTTTCTCTACTCTATAATCAAACTCAGCTTTCTTAAAATCTGGATTTAATTCAATAGCCTTTTTAAAGTTTTCCAAAGCTTCCTTGTGCATGAATCTATTTAAACCACACAGTTTGGCTTTCCAATAGTAAAATTCAGCCACATCTCCCTGTGTTTCTATAGCTAAATCTGCAAGCTCAATGCCCGTGTACATATCTTTAAATTCAAAATACAGCTCTAATAACGAAAGAATTTTTTCCTTGTTTCTTAAAAATTTTTCCCTGTTTCTTGTAAAATCGTATTCGAGGTTCAATATATCTAAAAGATTTTTTATGTGTTTTCTTGCTTCTATAGATTTTTCCCTGATTAGCTTAAAGTATCTAATAGATTGGTTTATTCTATCTTCAATAC
>WFRG01000084.1 GCA_015486705.1 Hippea sp.
CTTATATTTTGACTATGTTTATTTTGATATTTGTTTTCTTTGGGTAAATTTACGATAAAAGAAATAATTAGATTTTATGAACTGTAGTATTAGTAAAACTTGTATCGTAAATATATTAACTTTTCATAATTTTTGTTCTATAAAAAAATTGACTTATTTTTTAAGCTAATATATAAGACACCCCATGTAGGTAGTAAGGCAAAATTCATTTGATTGTGGGAGGGTAGGATGAGAAAGTGGTCTCTCTCGGTTTTGTTTATTTTGTTTATGGCTCTCTCGAGTTTTGGTAATACCTTAGGTGTATGTGGTTTTGTTTATAACATTCACCATGAGCCTGTGGATGATGTTGATGTTAGCCTCATATCTGGCGGCAAGGTTATAGCTCACGCAAAAACAGAATCTAACGGTAGCTACATAGTTAAAGCACCAATAAAGAGTAATGTCGATGCATCGAATCTAAAGGTAGAGTTTTTTAGAACGGGTTACAAAACGATAAATGTGGAATTAAAAGACCTGCTAAAGGGCAAGAGTGCAAAAAATGGCGTTTTGTATGTTGGTGAAGTGAACGAAGTTATGCACAGGACAATAACGCCGGCTTTTTGGATTTCATTGATAATTTTAATAGGCATATTTGTTCTGATATCATTTGATGTGTTGCATAGGACTGTGGCAGCGATAGTAGGAGCTGCATTGTTGTTGTTTATCTCTTACACACTTGGAATTTTCGATAGAAGTTTCTTTATAATCTCATTTGACCAAGCTATACGTGCAATCGATTTTAACGTTATATTTTTGCTTATGAGTATGATGATAGTTGTAGGTGTTATGAAGAAAACAGGTGTTTTCCAGTGGCTTGCGTATAAATCTTACGCTATATCTAAGGGAAATGTGTTTTTGCTCTCAGTTATATTAATGTTTGTCACAGCTATTGTGAGTGCTTTTCTTGACAATGTTACAACAATGCTTCTACTTGCACCCGTTTCAATTGAAATAGCCGTTATGTTGGATATAGATCCGTTTAGTTTGTTAATACCCGAAGTTTTAGCCTCCAATATGGGTGGAACAGCCACGTTAATTGGTGATCCGCCAAATATCATGATAGGTTCCTATGCTCATTTGACGTTTAATGACTTCGTTATTGAACTAACCCCTGTAATTTTGATAATCGTGGCTGTTAATGCTTTGGTTATGAAGTTTTTTTTCAACAAAGAGTATAAAAAGGGTAAAGTGGAAAATGTTGAAGCGCTTTTGGAAAAACTAAGGCAGGAATACAAGATTACAGACCCAAAGCTATTGAAGTATTGCCTTGCAATTCTGGCTTTTGTCATAGCTCTATTTGTGGCACACGGTGCTTTGCACATGGAGCCTTCTATTGCAGCCATGATAGGTGCAGCTTTGATACTCTTGTTTAGCGGTGTTGATATTACAGATGTCATGGAACACGATGTTGAATGGACGACGCTTGTGTTCTTCATGATGCTGTTCATTATAATTGACGCTTCGGTAGAAACAGGTTTCATATCCATGATAGCGTCTTGGGTAAAGGATCTGTCGGGTAGCAGTTTAACAATAGCGATTATTTTGATATTGTGGGTCAGTGCTGTTGCCTCTGCGTTTATTGATAATATTCCATTCACAGCTACGATGTTGCCTGTCGTAGGGTATTTAAGCCAGACAATTCCACATGCCGGCAATACACTGTGGTGGGCTTTGTCTTTAGGGGCTTGCTTGGGTGGAAATGGTACTTTGATCGGTGCAAGTGCCAACGTTGTTACAGCGGGTATAATGGAGAAGGCTGGATATCCAGTGACGTTCAAGCGCTTCTTAAAGGTTGGTGCACCTGCAACGTTTGTTTCTATAGTCATTAGTATGATCTGGCTGTTTATAGGAGGTTAAAAGATGGAATATAAGCTTGTGGTTTTGGTTAAGGATTGTCCTTCTTGTAAAAGAGCTGTCAAAATGGCGAGTAAAATTGCAAAAGAGGAAAATATAGACACTGTTCATCTTCTCTTTATTAACGATACAGACTTTTTTGCTGGCGGAGGCACAGCTTATTTGGAGAAAGAACTTGAGCAGGGGCTTGAACACATAGGAGAGGCTATATTTGACAAGATGGAAAACCTCTTAAGGGAAGATAACGGTATCGTAAACGTCAATAGAATTGAATTGAAAGGCAAGATGTCAAAAGTTATTTTTGATTTTATCGAAAATAACAAAGTAGGAACTTTCATAATACCATTGGAGGAACGGGGTCCTATAGAGAAAATTGTAACAAGTGAAGATATTGCGCCTTATATAGAGAAGATAAAGGAAAAAGTTGATAAATGTATAATAGTTGAGTAATGTTGCACGCTAAGATTATAATTTAAATGTTTGTAAAGGTAAATAAACTTTTGAAAAGGAAATGAACTGTTGGTTCATAGTAAAATAGTATGTGTGATACTAACGGAGCTGTTAAATGTTCAGCAAAGCCTTGACTAATTTTTTCTGAAAAGTAGAATAGCGCTTGAAGGAAAAAAAAGGAGGTGTGATGATATGGGGAAAGCGGGGAAGCTTAGTCGGTTTGTCTTTACGCTTGTAATTATGTTTGCATCTTGGCTGATGCTGACTGTCACTTTACGTAAAGATGAACTTGTGGTTGGTTTTGTTGTTTCTTTTTTGGTAGCTCTTCTGGGTTCAGAATATTTGTCCGAACATGGTTTAGCCCATTTTTCACCTAAACGTATTATCTACTTGATTATCTACATTCCCTACTATTTGTGGCAAATACTCCTTGCCAATTTTGATGTTGCATATAGGGTGTTGTCCCCGAGTATGCCTATTAAACCGGGCATAGTTAAGGTGAAAACAAACCTTAAGACAGATTCCGGAAAATTATCTTTGGCTAATTCCATAACAATGACACCTGGAACGCTCACTATTGATGCTAAAGACGACACACTTTTGATTCACTGGATTTATGTTAAAGATGCAAGTGAAGAGGGAGCAACAAGGGAGATTGGAGCACCATTTGAGAAATTTTTAAAGGAGATATTCGGATGAGCGTGCTGGAATGGATTTTTGTGGGAATAGCGGGCATAGCGTTGCTTTTATCTGTTGTAAGAATGGTGGTAGGGCCTGATGTTGCGAACAGAACTGTAGCTTTGGATGTTTTTACTACTGTTAGTGTAGCTCTATTTGTTTTCTTTGCAATGGTATTTGATCGCTACATCTATATAGATGTAGCTTTGGTTTACGCTATCCTTTCATTTATTGGCGTGTTGATTGTTGCCAGGTTTATTGAGAGGGGGTTGTAGTTATGCTACGAGAGATAGTGGGTTATTTTTTCCTGTATTTCGGCGCTATATTTTTGCTTTTAGGTTCTTACGGTCTTGTTAGGTTTCCAGACCTTTATACGAGAATGCAAGCTTCTACAAAATCCACAACCTTGGGCGCCTTTTCTTCGGTTATAGGGGTAGGTATTTTACATCCAGATTGGTTTATTAAGTGTATTTCTGTTGCTATATTTATACTTCTTACAGCACCCATTGGGTCAAGTGCCTTGATGAGAGCTGCATACAAAACGGGTGTTCCTCTGGATGAAAGAACGGTTGTGGATGAAGCAAAGGAATTCTTTGCTGAAGATGAGAAGGAGGAAGCAAAATGATTTATGTTGCCTGGGTGCTGATAATATTTATGATTGTACTATCGATTTTGGCTATAGAGCTCAAAAACCTTATAGCTGCTGTCATTGCCATGGGTGCTGTTAGTTTAATTATCTCTGTGTTGTTTTTACTCTTGCAAGCTCCAGATGTTGCTATGGCAGAGGCAAGCATAGGGGCGGCCCTAGTCATGATTATCTACGTCATAGGAATTAGACAAACCGAAAGGAGAGAAGAATGATTAGAAAAGTAGTTTACTCGATATTCCTTGCGATTATCGTTCTCTCTTTAGTGTTGTTTTTCGCTGCTTTTCCCTTTGGTAAGAACAAAATGACAGTGGGTAAGTACTATATTGATCATGGTGTGCAACAAACAGGTGCAGCAAACATAGTAACCTCTGTTGTTTTGGATTACAGGGGTTTTGATACGTTAGGTGAGGTTTCTGTTTTGTTTGCCGCAGCTGCCGGAGTTGGCATTCTGCTGTATATGATAGGAGAGAATAGAAGAAAGAAAAAAATTGAAATCAAACCGAATTTTGTTGTTCGTATCGGTTCTCGTATTGTATTCCCGTTTATTTTGTTGTTTGGCGCCTACATCTTTGTACATGGACACTTGACACCGGGTGGAGGTTTCCAAGGGGGTTCGATAATTGCATCCGGATTCCTATTGTTGTATCTTGCTTATCCTGGTTACAGGCTTAAGAGAAAAGGGCTTGCTGCTATTGAAGGCTTGGCAGGACTTACATTTGTATGTCTTGGTTTGTATGGACTATTGACACCTAAGGTTTCTTTCCTTTACAACTTCCTGCCAATGGGTACTTTCAATACTCTCGTAAGTGCTGGTATTCTTCCAATAATTTACATCGCAATTGGTTTTAAAGTCGCCTCTGAATTTGCTGGAATTATAGATGATGTAATGAGCGATGTTATGTACCACGGAGGTGAGGAATGATATATTATGTAAGCTCTTTGCTTTTGATTGCCATAGGTTTATATGCTGTTTTGGTTAAGAGTAATCTTATAAAAATAATTATTGGATTAGATTTCCTATCTTCGGGTGTGAATCTTCTGATTATAAGCATAGGTTATATGAACCATGGAACAGCACCTATATTCTCAAGAGTTGGCTTGAACCCGAATACCATGGTAGACCCAATACCTCAGGCTTTAACCCTTACGGCTATAGTTATAGATGCCTCTGAATTGGCATTGGCTGTGGCTTTTGTAGTACTTTTATACAGGTATTACAAAACTCTTGATATCAAGAAGATAAGGAGTTTGAAATGGTAAGCGCAGCACATCCAATATTATTGATAGCGGTTCCACTCTTTTTTGTATTTCTCGCGGTCTTGTTTTCCTCGTTTTTTAAGGGCATCGTGAAGTATCTTCCAATTATTGCTTTTGGTATTGATCTAATTGTGATTTACCAATTGATACCTGAGGTTTTAGGGAAAGGTATGGTTATATCAACAACGGCTGGTTTTAAGCCACCGTTGGCCATTGACATTGTAGTTGATAGACTTTCTCTTATTCTTGCAGGTATAGGTTCTGTCTTAGGTTTTTTGGTTTCTATATATAATGTTTCTTATATTGATGAGGAGCCTCAGGAGAGATATTATGCTCTCTTCACACTCCTTGTAACAGGAATTATATGGATGATTGTCACAGGTGACATTTTCAACCTTT
Organism: Hippea sp.; assembly: GCA_015486705.1. The sequence continues at coordinate 5,327 of WFRG01000084.1, forward strand.
TTGTTGCATTTGAGGTAACTTCTATTGCTGCATTTGGTCTTGTTGGGTTTCACAGAGACCAAGGAGCTGTTGAAGCTGGTTTCAAATACTTAGTTATGGGTTCCATTGGTGGTTCTTTGTTGCTTGTGGGGATAATAATGTTGTATGCTGCTACTGGAACATTGAATATGGTGGATTTAGCCCAAAGAAGTGCTTATTTAACGTTCCAACAGAAGTTTTTGGCATATTCCATGATTTTTATTGGTTTAGGTATAGAGGGAGCTCTATTCCCATTAAATGCATGGTTGCCAGATGCGCACCCTGCTGCCCCATCTTCTGTCTCTGCTATACTTTCAGGTATTATGACTACAGCAGCGATATACGCACTGTATAGGCTTACAAACCTGATGTTTGATTATAAAGAGATATACACAATTATGCTTTTCTTTGGCTTGCTGACTTTGATATTCGGAGAGGTTTCTGCTTACTTCCAGCAGGATATAAAAAGGATGCTTGCATACTCCACTATAGGTCAGACAGGATTGTTTTTCTTTGCGTTTGCTTTGGATTCTACCAATGGTTTTCAAGGTTCCATTATGCAGATAATCAATCATTCTGTATCTAAGGCTCTATTGTTCTTGGTTACTGGCGGTATGATATTAAGGATTGGGTCAAGAAAGATTGAAGATTTTGCTGGCCTCGGAAGAAAGATGAAGTTTTCATCGTTCTTTTTGGCTATAGGTGCGTTTTCTTTGATGGGTTTGCCTCCTTTCTTTGGCTTTTGGAGCAAATTAAAAATAATATTTGCTGCGTTACAACAACAAAACTTTTTAATGATAGCTTCGGTTGTTATCATACTACTGATGTCTGTTGTAGAGGGGGCTTACTTCTTCAAACTTTTGCAAAATATGTACTTTGGCAAACCTTCTGAAGATTTACAAGTAAAAGAAGCACCTGCAGGAATATTAATTTCGTTCACCATATTGGGGTTGATATTGATTTTCATAAGTTTGTACCCTACTCCAATTATCAATCTTACGCATCATGTTGCTAACGACCTCATGAGTAAAAGTTACATTAACATTGCTTTAAAGTTAGGAGGTCTATAAAATGAATGCATCCCTTGAATTGTTGCTTGCAACACCTTTTATAGGTGGATTGCTGGCGTTTATAGGAGGAAAAATCCATAGATGGATAAGAAATCTTATAGCTATAGTTTTCTCTTTTGCGACTGCTTTTGAGATTATAGGTTATTACAATGTTTCAACTAAAGGCATTGTGTGGGGCAAGTTGTTTGGTTCCGATCTGATACTCCAAACCAACCCAATAACATGGCTCTTCTTATTCATTGTGACATCTGCGTCATTCTTGATTGTGTTATTTTCTATAGACGACATGAGAAAAGAAGAAGATGAGCTAAAATTGGATGCCTACTATATGTATCTCCTCTTTGTCGAAGGAGCAATGGTAGGTATTGTATTAGCAGGCGATTTAATCACGTTCTTTATGTTCTGGGAGATAATGAGCTGGACTTCATATTTCCTAATTATACACGGTGGCAAGAGGTCTATGGCGGCAGGCTATAAATACATAATCATGAGTGTTATAGGTGCTTATGCGATGTTCTTGGCAATGGCTATGTTGTATGCAAAGGCTCATAGCTTGGTTTATGCAGACGTAGCAAACGTGTTGTTGCATTCATCTCCAACATTTGTTATATGGACAGTTGTACTTTTGGCTATAGGCTTCTTTGTGAAAGCAGCCGTTATGCCCTTACATACATGGTTGCCTGACGCACACTCCGAGGCACCGTCGCCAGTATCGCCCCTTTTGTCTGGTGTTCTCATAAAAATGGGTGCATACGGTTTATTTATTGTTTTATATGGTCTTGTGTCTGTTAAATTGGCAAGCTCATTGATGCCGTCTGTGTTTTCTACACCTATTTTGCTTTACATTATTCAATGGCTTGCTGCTTTATCCATTGTGCTTGCAACGTTCTTGGCAATAATGCAGGAAGATGCAAAAAGACTTTTGGCTTACTCTTCCATATCACAAATAGGATATGTGGTTCTTGGAATTGCCACAGGTACATCTTTGGGTGTTGCAGGTGGTTTGTTCCATGCATTGAACCATGCAATTTTTAAGGGTCTTTTGTTCTTGGTTGTAGGTGCCGTTATATACAGAACGGGAACGAGGAATTTGAGTGAGCTTGGCGGGCTTATAAGAAAAATGCCGTTTAGTTTTGTTGCATTGCTTTTGGGTATCATAGCTTTGGCGGGTGTTCCTCCTTTGAATGGATTTGTTTCAAAATGGATGATTTATGAAGCATTGCTCCAAAAGAAGGAGGTTTTCCTGTTGATAATGGCTTTTGTTGGATCAACAGGTGCGTTTTTATATGTATATAGGTTGGTTCATTCTATTTTCCTTGGGCAGTTACCGAAGAAATACGAGAATGTTAAGGATGTACCTATTCTAATGCAGATAGCTATATGGGTTTTAGCTCTCTTGACAATTGTTTTGGGTGTTATGCCCGGTTTGGCCATGAATGTGATAGTTAAAGGAATGGTTTTCTTTGGATTTAAACCTATTGCCTACAATTTGTTTGGATTCCCCCAAGGTACAGCTATGGGAGCTTTGGTGACAGTCAATATTGTATCGATACTTGCTATAGCATTTGTTGCTATGTGGATTTTGTTCCTTTTGTTCCCCAAATCAAGAAAGGTTTCCCAATACGACAACTACGCTTCTGGTCAGATTGTTACCGAGGACTTGAAGTATAACTACAGCTATGGCTTCTATATGTCATTTGGTAGGGTAATAAAGCCTATCTTTAAATGGAGTATAGAAAAAGTTTATAACTACTGGGTGGAGGCTGTAAAGGTATTTGGAGATTACTATATGAGAAGAATTTACACGGGAAATTTGGAAACGTATAACGCTTATATCGTTATAATTGTTACTTTGGCTGCCGCTTTTGTACTGTTGGGAGGTAAGGTATGGTAGATAAAATCTTTTTTGCAATAATAGCGCCGATATTTGCCTTTTTAGTAGGATTGTCTTTTATGATGATTAAGCTTAAGGTGTCTGCGAGGATAGAGAGAAGGTACGGTCCCCCTATCATACAGCCTATTTACAATATATTGAAGTTACTTTTAAAGGAAGGAAATATAACACACGGTGTTATGTATAGTTTGGGGCCTGTAATAGCATTGGCTGGCTCAATTTTGACGGTTCTTTTCATACCTGTTGCAGGAGTGAAACTTTTTACTGGTTCTGGTGATTTAATAGCACTTATGTATATGATGGTAATTGGCTCTTTGGGAATGGCTTTGGGTGCTGGTGAATCCGCTAACCCCAATGCAAGCATAGGTATATCAAGGGCGCTGACTTTAATGTTTGGTTACGATTTACCATTTGTAATAATAATCATATCTGTAGTGCTTTACTATCACACAACGAATTTGGCCGATATAGTTGCTGCTCAAGCTCATGGTCATTGGGCTTTGTGGTCTTTGCCGCTTTCTGCCATTGTTGGATTCGTTGTGTCGTACGGTGCTTTAGGTGAACATCCATTTGATATTGTTACAGCTCCGCATGAGGTTGCAACAGGACCTATGGTTGAATATGGTGGAAAACACCTCGGTTTTCTTGTGATAAACCATGCTTTCCACATTTACATTGAAATAGCCTTGTTTGTTGATTTGTTTTTAGGTGGTGCAACTAACATCTTATGGTTCTATGTGAAAATGTTTGTGGTGTTTTTTATAATGATGATGTTTGACGAAGTATATCCGAGGTTTAAAATAGATGACGCAGTACGTTTCTTTTGGAAATGGCCTACAGTTGTTGCATTAATTAGTCTTATCATAGTGTTGGTTAAGTAAGGAGGTCAGGTTTATGGATAGACTAACCGAGGAACAAGCTAAGACCATAGCAAATATGCTGAGAAAGCGTTCTCTTTGGATGATACATTACTGTACTGGATGTGGGGCGGTTGAGCTTCCTCCAACTATGACGTCAAGGTACGATATGTCGAGATTCGGTTTGGCACCTTTCGTTACTCCAAGACAATCTGATATTCTCTTGGTTACAGGTTATGTTAATATAAAAACCTTAAAGCGTATTATAACCGTGTATGAGCAGATGCTTGATCCGAAATATGTTATAGGTTTTGGTTCTTGCCCAATTAACGGTGGTGTCTACTGGGACTCCTACTCCGTCATAAAGAGGTTGGATAGATACATTCCTGTTGACTTGTATATAGCTGGATGTATGCCGAGACCAGAAGCCATAATTACATCATTTAGGACTTTGATGGATATGATAGATCAAGGAAAAGCTGATGGATATAAACGTTACAAAAGGAACCTTGCCTACTATAAAGAGAATCAAAGGAAGGTGCTGGGATGATGGATTTGGTGGAGAGGATTAAGGGAATAGATGGAGTTGAGGTTACAGTTCAAAGACACAATAGGGTATTTGTGGATGTTGATAAGGATAGGGTTATAGATACGTTGTATTACATGAAGAATGTTTTAAATATCACGCAATTGTCCTTCATGAATGTTGTAGATAGAATAAATGAGGGAAAGTTTGAGATATTTTATGTGCTCTACGAGAGGGAAGAGAAAATCAATGTAATTGTTAGAGTCTGGATTGATAGGGATAATCCTGTAATTGATACTGCGGATAAGATTTATCCACCTGCACACAATTGGGAAAGGGAAGTTGCAGAGATGTTTGGTATTAAGGTTGAAGGCAATGAGGATGCAGGAAAGCCATTTATCTTGGAAAACTGGAAGGATATGCCTCCGATGAGGAAAGACTTCGATTCAGTAAAGTATTGTAATGAACATTACGTATTCAGACACTCGGAGGATGAAAATGAGTAGAACTTATGAACTATTTATAGGTCCAAACCACCCTGGAATTCCGGGTAACTTTTCTGTTAAGCTTGAGTTAGAGGGCGATACTGTTGTGTCAGCCAAGGGAGATCCAGGGTACTTGCATAGAGCCTTTGAAAAGTCAATGGAGAATAGGTACTACATACAAAATTTGGCGTTGATACCTCGTATCTGCGTTCCTGAGCCAGATATTAACGAAGCAGCCTACGCTATGGCTGTTGAGGATTTGATGGGTGTTGAGATACCGGAGAGAGCTAAATATTTAAGAACTATAGTTCTTGAGATGGCAAGAATTGCAGCCTATCTTTTTTGGATGGGTGGTTTTGCTGCAACATTAGGTCTTTACACGCTTTCGCAATGGAGTGTTGGTGATAGGGATTACGCCTTGGATTTGTTTGCTGAGATCTGTGGAGTTAGGGTTTATCACATGTACATTTGGCCCGGTGGAGTTAGGAGGGATACACCACCTGGTTGGGAAGATGAAGTTCTTTCGTATGTTAGATATTTAAGGGATAAATTGATTGATTACGACAATATATTTTTCAAAAACATAATGTTCAAACAGAGAACAAGAGGAGTTGCTGTAATTTCTAAAGAGCAAGCCATTGAGTGGTGTGCAACAGGACCTGTTCTAAAGGCTACAGGTGTTGCACAAGATGTAAGAAAGGATGACCCTTATGCTGCTTATGAGTATATAGATTTTGAAGTACCTACATTGACAGATGGCGACTCATGGGCAAGGGCAATGATAAGGAGATGGGAGTTTGAAAATAGTTTGAACATTATAGAGCAGGCTATAAAGAAGATGCCTAAGAAGGGTCCAGTATGGGAAAAAATGCCTAACCCGCTTAAATGGCGTGTTCCGGCAGGTGAAGCTTATGCAAAGGTGGAATCTGCAAGGGGTGAGCATGGATTCTATATGGTGAGTGATGGTACAGGTAGACCGTATAGGGTAACTATTAGGGGAGCTTCTCATGTGCATATGTTTACAATAGCTGAAAGGCTACTTGTAGGTCAAAGGCTCGCAGATGTTTCTCACATTTTAGTAAGCTTGGACGTTTGTCCTCCTGAATTTGATAGGTAAGGGGTGATATTATGAATATAAAAGAATATGAGAATGGAAGTTTTCTAAAGCCGCTTTCATCTATAAAGTATCTGTTTAAAAAGCCTCATACCTTAAGGTATCCGTATGAGGAAAAACCTGTTCCGGATAGATTTAGAGGTTTACATATAAATGACGTTGACAAGTGTATTGGTTGCGGAAACTGTAGAGATATATGTCCGTGTGCAGCCATTACAATGGTTGATCCGTCAAATATACACCCTATCGATAAAAATAAGGTTGGTGCAAATCCTGTTAGACCAAAGATAGATTATGGCAGATGCTCTTTCTGCGCCTTGTGTGTTGAAATGTGTCCAACGGGCTCTTTAAAGATGTCCAAGGATTTAATCTATGTTTCTCCTGATGCAGATGCATTCAATTGGGTTCCGTTAGCAGAGCAGGAAAGGGAGATAGGATATACGCAAAGCGACGAGATTACACCTCTAATGCTTGAACCCGAGAAGATGGAAGAGTTAGAGCCCGATGTCAGAAAGAAGACTTTCGAAGAAATTGTAAAGGGCTTTACAAGGGAACAGGCATTGAAAGAGGCTATGCGTTGCTTGGGATGCGGTATATGTATGCAGGGATGCCCAGCCCACATGAAAATTCCTGAGTACATACAGGCCATATTTGATGAGGATAACAAGAAATCCGTTAAATATATGCTTGAGGACAATGTACTACCTGGTATATGTGGTAGGATTTGTACTCATAGATGCCAAGATGCCTGCGTTTACAACTACAGAGGCGAGCCTGTTTTGATTATGTGGCTGAAGAGATATGCTACTGACCAGTTAGAGAGCTACAAGGATGTTGAAATAGAAAAGATGCCGCCAACGGGTAAGAAAGTTGCAATAATAGGTGGAGGTCCAAGTGGTTTGTCATGTGCATACCATCTGACCACTATGGGTCACTCTGTGACAATATTTGAGAAGGGGCAAAGGGCAGGTGGTGCCTTAGCAAGCGGCATACCAATGTACAGGCTTCCTATTTATGAGTTGGATAAAGAGATTAAACACATAGAGGATATGGGTGTAGAGATAAGGCTTAATACAGAAGCTGGCAAGGATATTTCATTTGAGGAGCTATTAGAAAATTATGATGCTGTCTATATAGGCGTTGGTTTATCTTTCGGCCGTTACATAAATCTTAAGGGAGAAGAGCACCAAGATGTAATACAGGCTATAAAATTCTTGAGGCAGGTTAAAATTGAGGGCAGAAGAGAAATTTCGAAGAGGGTTATCGTCATAGGTGGTGGTAACGTTGCTATGGACGTAGCAAGAACTGTTGTTAGGTTGCAGCAGATGGCTTATGGCGGTGAAGGAACGATGGTACAGATGGTAAGTTTGGAAGATTGGGATATAATGCCTGCTTCAAAGGAAGAGATAGATGGTGCGCTCGAAGAAGGAGTAATATTCAATCCAGGTTGGGGTCCAAATCAAGTATTACTGGATGAAAACGGAAAAATTAGAGGACTTGAGGTAAAGAAGGTTAAATACGTATTTGATGAAAACCATAGGTTTAATCCAGCTTTCTATGAAGACCAGAAGAAAGTGCTCGAGGGTGACTACATTGTTGAGGCTGTGGGTCAGATGTACGATTTGTCCTTCGTACCAAAAGAATTGCTTGATAAATTAGAATTTACTCCAAGAAGAAAGATTAAGATTGATGAATACGGAGAGACAACCATTCCTGGAGTATTCGCAGGTGGAGACCTTGTTGAAACATCGAGAGGAGATGCAATATCTGCTATAGCTAACGGTCATAGGGCTGCTATTGGTATTGATAGATACCTGAGAACAAAGAAATAGGGGGAATCATGGAATTAAGAGATAAAATATACTTTGGAGAGCCTATAAGGGACCGTTTTTATAATGGTTATTCTGAGAATGAAACGGTTATTGTGAAGTACGATAATAAGACAGGCAGTTTTACAATAAGGAATTTGTTTAAATTAGTAAAACCCGCAGAGAGGTTAGCGGCAAAGGCTGAGGATATTTGGCTAAAGGATATAAATGAGGATTTTCAAGTTTATAGTAAAAATGGATTTGAAAGGGTTTTGGAAATAATTAGAAGAGTGTCTTACGAGCCTTTGCTTGTTGTTAAAACAGAGACTAAGCAGACTGTAGTTACAATATCACATCAAATTCCCATAAAACGCGGTGGAGAAGAGATGCTCTTGAGAGCCGATGAACTAAAAGTTGGCGATGTAGTTCTCGTTCTAATGGATGATAATAATACAAAAGAAGAGCAAATTAAAAGCATAGAAGAAAATAAAAAGAAGTTTCTATCTGTTTATGGTTTGGTTACAGAATCTGGAGGAGCTTTTATAAGCGGAATATTTCAAAAAAGCTATTGATTTAGCTCTTTGAAAATTAAAGATAAGCCCCCTTAATTTGTTGGTGAATAGGGGGCTTTTTTATTTGGGTGAATTATGGTTAAAAGGTTTGCTGTTGGTGGGTTATTAACTAATTGCTATGTTTACGTCGATGAGAAAACCAACGAGACGATGATAATAGACCCAGCTGAAAATGATAGCTCTATAGATTCTTTTATTGACTCAAATAGTTTGAGTGTTGTTGTAATAGTAGACACGCACTGTCATTTTGATCACGTGGGAGCAAATGCTTATTTTAAAGAAAAATATAATGCTCCACTCGCAATTGGTTATTATGATGTCAGTTGTTTAAAAATGGCACATTTAGAAGCCAGAGTTTTTGGGGTATATATTAAGGAATCACCAAAACCGGATATTGTCCTTAATGATGACGATGTAATAAATGTTGGCAATTCAAAATTTACTGTAATTCACACGCCAGGACATACACCTGGGTCTATTTGTTTGTATGAACCAAAGAAAAAGATTTTATTTAGCGGAGACACGCTGTTTTTTGAATCCGTTGGTAGGTGGGATTTACAGGGTGGTGATTATGCGGCATTAATGGAAAGTTTAAGAAAGCTTTTAAGCCTACCTGATGACACCTCTATTTTTCCCGGCCACGGTGAGCTGACAACGATTGGTCACGAAAAGAAGTATAATCCTTTTGTTAAATAAAAAACCCGGCACACCTTTAGAGATGCACCGGGTGGTTTTGCAAATGTTCTGGTTTTTAGTACATGCCTCCACCTGCGCCAGCGCCGGCCATCATTCTATCTTCTTTCTCTTTCTCTTTTGGATCATCGGTGATTAAGCATTCGGTTGTGAGCATTAATCCAGCTACTGAAGCTGCATTCTGAATTGCTGTTCTTTCTACCTTTGTTGGATCGATGATACCCTTCTCAAACATATTCACGAATTCACCGTTCCTTGCATCAAATCCGTAAGATACATCACTGTTTTCTTTAATCTTGTTGATGATTATTGAGCCTTCAAATCCAGCATTGCTTGATATAACCTTTGTTGGTTCCTCTAATACTTTCTTAATGATTCTTACTCCGATGTCTTGATCTTCGTTCTCGCCTTTTAAGTCTTCAAGGGCTTTTTGGCATCTCAGTAGTGCTACTCCACCACCAGGAACAATACCCTCTTCAACTGCAGCTTTTGTAGCATTCAATGCATCCTCAACCCTTGCCTTTTTCTCTTTCATCTCTGTCTCGGTTGCAGCACCTACTTTGATGATCGCAACACCACCGGCAAGCTTTGCCATTCTTTCTCTCAATTTCTCTTTGTCATACTCGCTTGTAGACTGCTCAATTTGAGCTTGTATTTGTTTAATTCTTGCCTGTATTTCTTCTTTTGAGCCCATACCATCAACAATTGTTGTGTTCTCTTTGTCAATGATTATTTTCTTGGCTCTTCCCAAAACATCCAAGTCAACAGAATCAAACTTCATTCCTGTCTCTTCGCTTATTACCTGGCCGCCAGTTAGAATTGCTATATCCCTAAGCATCTCTTTTCTTCTGTCGCCGAAGCCCGGTGCTTTAACAGCACAGCACTGCAGTGTTCCCCTTAGTTTGTTGACGACAAGCGTTGCCAAAGCTTCACCCTCAACCTCTTCTGCAATTACTAAGAACGGTCTGCCAGTTTTTGCGATTTTTTCTACAATCGGTAAGAAATCTGTCATGGAACTTACTTTTTTGTCTGTGATTACGATAAATGCATCTTGAAGCTCAGCTATCATTTTGTCTGTATTTGTAACAAAGTAAGGAGACAGATAACCCCTATCAAATCTCATACCTTCAACAACTTCATGCGTTGTCTCTGTTCCTTTTGCCTCTTCAACTGTTATTACTCCGTTTTTGCCCACTTTATCCATAACTTCGGCAATTATCTCGCCTATCTCTTTGTCGTTATTTGCAGAGATTGTACCTACCTCAGCAACCTGCTTTTTCTCAGTTACCTCTTTAGATATCTTTTTGAGTTCCTCAACAACCTTTTCTACAGCTTTGTCAATTCCTCTCTTTATCTCGATTGGATTTGCACCAGCTGTTACGTTTCTTAAACCTTCCCTGTATATTGCCCTTGCCAACACTGTTGCTGTTGTTGTACCGTCACCTGCAACATCGCTTGTCTTGGATGCTACTTCTTTAACTAACTGTGCTCCCATGTTCTCATAAGGTTCTTTGAGCTCTACTTCCCTTGCGACAGTAACACCGTCTTTAGTAATGGTTGGACTACCAAACCTTCTGTCTATAACTACATTTCTACCCCTAGGTCCCATTGTAACGGCAACAGCATCGGCTAACTTATTTACGCCTCTTAAGATTGCCTCTCTTGCGCTATCGCTAAATTCTAAAATTTTTGCTGTCATCCTATCACCCCCTTATTGTTTTTTAATCGACGAATTTTCCTAAAATCTCGTCTTCTTTGAGAATTACGTACTTTTTGTCATTAATTTTTATTTCGTTGCCTGCATACTTTTCATAAGCTACAACGTCGCCTTTTTCTACCTTTTCCACATCTTCTCCAACTTCTACAATCACACCTTGCTGTGGTTTTTCCTTTGCTGTGTCTGGAATGATAATTCCGCTTTCCGTTTTCTGCTCTAAATCCTGTGGTTCTACCAAAACCCTGTCCATTAAAGGCTTGAATGCCATTTTCCCACCTCCTTTTAGTTTTTGTTAGCACTCATCGTTCTCGAGTGCTAACAATACTCCTTTTTCTCTAATTTTCAAGTCAATATATTAT
>WFRG01000085.1 GCA_015486705.1 Hippea sp.
ATCCTGGCCTTGTCCTTATCGCATTCAATAGCGTCCTCTATAACGATCGTATAAGTGCCATTGTTATTCTCTCTCAAATAGGCTGGCAAAACCGGCACATCCAATTTACAACAGAAAACACCAACGCTTTCGCTAACTTTAGCTTTCTTAGAGAAAAAATCAACCTTAAAAGATCCATCGCCTCCGGCCTGATCTATCAATATGCCAAGCGTTTCACCCCTTTTTAAAAGCCTGACAAACTCAAAGGCAGAAAGCCTTGAGGACAAAATCCTATTCCCGCATGATGCTCTAACGCTCTCCACCAAGTCATCAACGCTTTTCGTATCGATGGGTCTAACCATGATGTAAATCGGCTCTTTTAACACGGCAAAACCGCAAACAAGCATCTCCCAGTTTCCAAAATGTGCGGTTGTAAATATCACGCCATTGCCCTTCGATTTGGCTTTTACGTAATTCCCATAACCCTCAATAGTAAAACGCTTCTTAAAGAAATCCTTGTTTCCAAGATACTTAACGTTAATTGCAACCATGTCAGCAAAATACAAATAGCTTTTTAAGGCAAGTTTTTTATAATCGCCTCCAATGGCAAACTTTATGTTGTTTTGAGCTATTTTTCTCCTCTTTGGTAAAGCGAAATAAACAATAATAGAATGAAACCTAAAAAAAATCTTCAGTGTCCAAAGGGGTAAAATTTTCAAAAAGCCGTACAAAAATCTCACGAGATCAGCTCCTCGTAAACTTTTATCAGCCTATCAACCTTCTTCTTAGCCGTAAGGTTCTGCTTTGCAAACTCAAGCGCCCTCTTTTTTATTTCAACCCTGTCGGTCACAATCATATCCATCATGGCTTTTGCCAAATCATCGGACGTGGGGTTTGCTATTATTCCCCTTCCATCGCCCAAAAGCTCGGGGATCCCGCCAACATTTGTTCCTATAACAGGAACCCCAAGCAAGAATGCCTCTATAGCCACATTGGGGAAGCTCTCCCTTAAAGACGGTATAACAAGTATATCAAAACCCGCTATAATCCTATACGCATCTTTTCTAAAGCCCAAGACCTTAACCCTATCCTCAATGCCAAGCTCCTTTACAAGCCCTTGCAACTTTTCCGTATCCTTACCGACCAAAACAAGCATAGAATCCTTGAGATCCAGTTTCTTAAACGCCTCAATCGCAATATCATGGCCCTTAAAAGACGAATAATTGCCAACCACACCGAAAACATTGCCTTTAAAGCTAAACTCTTTTCTTATAGCTTCCCTCTCTATACCCTCAAGTTTACTTTCATCAATTGTGCTGTATATAACCTTTATCTTTTTCGAATTAACAAAGTGCCTCTGCATTACATCCTTCACAGCGTAGGAATTTGCAATGAATAGATCCACGCGCGGGTTCAGATACTTAAAAACGTTTGTAGTGGGAAAGAGGACGCTCCTCTGAACAACGAGCTTTTCCTTCTTCCTAAAAAGCAGAGATAGAAGGCCTATGGTATGACCTTTGGAATGATGTGTGTGCACAATGTCAAAATCACGCTGCTTAAGAAACTCTCTCAAACGAAGGGCGGATTTATAGACCCTGTCTTCGTCAATAAAGAAAAAATCGGCACCGCTATCCTTTAAAGATCTATGCACGGGAGAGTTTTCAACACAGGCTACAGTTACCTCATGCCCCTTTTCAATCAATCCCTTAACATTGATAATTAGCTGATTTACGCCGCCGGAAAAGTTCGTTGCAGACTCAACGTTAAGTATCTTCATTTTTCAAGTTCTCTACAAAAGCCACTATACTATCTATTTCATTAAAAAGAAGCACAGGGATAGATAAATCATAGTGTTTATCAGAAACTGCTAAAATGATATTTTTAAAACCTTTTTGTACATACCAACCCTTGTCAACTTCATCCCTGTGAACCTCTATCTTTGGTAAATCTTCCAATTTATACCCCTCAACGAACACAAAGTCGCAATCGTCAAACATCTCCTTTATCTCATCTAACGACTTCTCTTTCTCCCTATCCTCAACCATTGCAAGCTTATCCTTGGACGAAAGCGCCACTCGCCAGGCACCTGCATGTTTCATACGATAAGAATCCTTGCCCGGATAGTCTATCTCAAACTTGTGGGCATCGTGCTTTACCGCGCCAACACGATAACCCTTATCCACGAATACTCGTATTAGCCTTTCAATGAGCGTTGTCTTACCAACACCAGAATTACCTATAAACCCAACAAACACAGGCTTCATCTTCTCACTAACTCACACACAAACTCATACGTTCTTAAAAAAGAGTCTACATTCAGCCTCTCCTTGGGTGAATGGATATCCTCCATGTCTGGGCCAATGGAGATCATTTCCACATCCTTTGGCAGTTTTGATACAAATATACCACACTCAAGCCCCGCATGTATCACCTTAACAGTAGGTTTTCTGCCAAACATATCAGAAAATACCTTTTTCGCCGTCTCAAGCAAAGCCGAATCCTCTTTTGGCACCCACGACGGATACTTACTGTGTCTTTTAACTGCGCAGGAGAACTCCCTGCCTATCTCTTCAACGATGGAGCAAATCTTATCAAGCCCCTCCTCTGTCAAACTCCTCTGGTTGGAAGATACCCTAAAGCTATCAACGCCTAACTCAACCATAGTCAAGTTATTGGAAGTCTTCGGCGTCTTTTTATCGTACATCTCATAAACACCGTGCGGCAATTTATTCAACAAATCCACAATCCTCCTAAAATCATCCCTGATTACCACATCCAAATTGGTCTTTGTTTCCTCCACATCGATATACAAGCCGTCCTCTTCTGTAAACAGTGCCAACGCGTAGCTTTCAACACTCTTTGCAATGCTTTTAACCTCATCTATGTCATCGGTAAATACTAAAGCTTCAGCAAAATCAGGTATAGCATTGCGCGCTTTACCACCCTTAAACTCAACAAGCTCGACGGAACTAAAGGATCTATCAAATATCTCGTTTAGCAACTTTATGGCATTTGCCCTATTGTGGTTTATCTCAACACCGGAATGTCCGCCTTTCAGACCAGAAACAACGATCCTATAGGCCTTGCTGAACCTCCTTGCCTGCCTCTTTACAGAAAAGCTTAAATCTATATCCTCACCGCCAGCACAGCCTATAACAAACACGCCCTCTTTTTCTGAATCAATGTTGATCAATCTTTTCGATTTAATAAAGTTATCCTCAAGGTGCATTGCGCCAACAAGACCAATCTCCTCATCGGCTGTGAAAACAAGCTCCAACTCAGGATGTGGCTTAGTCTCATCCTCAGCCAAAGCCATACCAATAGCCAATGCAACACCGTCATCTGCGCCCAACGTTGTCCCGTTGGCTAAAAGCCATCCATCCCTCTCAATCACCTCAATGGGGTCTTTATCAAAATCGTGCTTTGAGTTTTCATCCTTGACGCACACCATATCCATATGACCTTGCAGTGCAAAGGATGGTTTGCTTTCAAACCCTTTAGTAGCCGGGACATTTACAATCACATTGCCGTAATTATCACGCCTGCACTTAAAACCGTTATTGCTTGCCCACTCACAGATAAAATTGGCGATCCTTTCGCAATGCTTCGAACACCTCGGTATTTTAGAGATCTCCTTAAAAATCTCAACAACCCTATGACTCATAGCAACAACTCCTCAATCTCTTTCTTTCTCTGTTTGCATTCGTACATCATGTCCTCAGCCGACCTACCCGGTAAAAACTCCGAGAAAGAAACATAAAAATCTATAGCCCTCTTCCAGCCCGATATATCCATCTCCTCTTTGGACAACTTACCCACCACGTAAGACTTTACAAACTTCTTTAGCTTCAAAACAGAAACACCGGGTTCTTTATCGCTATCGTACACAAAGTAGAACGCATCCGGCTCCGTTCTTGAAAGGAATTTCACATCGTCCAAAGCCTTCAATGCTTCTGCCGTATAAATTATGATTTTATCGCCAATTTCCATAGAGTAAACGTGGTTAATGTACGAAAGGTTCTTTATATCAAAGTAGAACACGTAAAAACGATCGTAGTTCTTTATCATCTTCTCCACTTCTTTTACAAACTGCTTTCTCCTCAAAAGACCGGTCATGTAGTCCGTTGTAAAGATTCTTTTTCTTATTGAATCGATATCTTCGGGTAGAAACTCTCTCTTTTCTAACTTCCCTTGAACCTCTCTGAAGGTTTCCTTTAGAACTTCTTTGGATTTTTCCACAATACTTTGATCCAGAGTCTCACCCATATCGGAAAGCAGTTTCAA
>WFRG01000086.1 GCA_015486705.1 Hippea sp.
AAATATAACTATTTGCAAGCTTTTTTGAAAAATTTCTCTTAGTTTTTTCTTCACTTAAAACATGCTCTTTTATCTCTTCAATCTTTTCCTTTAACAGATTATCCTTTATTTTTTGCAGAGCTATTTTTTCTCTCATTAATTTTATTTTCCTTTCAATATCAGATTTATCAATCCCATTAACATCCTTTTTAGGTTTTTTCTTAGGTTTTTTCTTTATTTCTATCTTTTTCTTCAAAATACGTGTTTTACTTTTTGGCTTAGATTTCTTAGAAACTGTCTTGTGTTTAATTTCATGCTTATGTAAAGTTTTAGTTTTAGGTTTTTGGCTATTCTTCCTTTCTAAAACTACTAAATTTATGTTATAAACTTGAGCTTTTTTTGCTACCAAAGATGAAGTTTTAACAATTAAGATAAAAGTTAAAACGAACAATACATGAAGAAAGAATGAAATTAGGAAACTCAAAAATTTCATCGTTTAGGTTGAGTGGCAAGCCCTACTTTACTTATCCCTATTGATTTAACTGTATCTATCAAGTTAACAACCACTCCATAATTCACCGCAGAATCGGCCTTAATAATAACACTTTCGTTTTTATGAGCCTTTAAAAAGTCCCTCAATGCATATAGCTCTATAGGTACCTTATCAAGATAATATTTACCGTCTTTGTCTACAGATATGATTATATTTTTCTTTTCTATCTTAGTTACACCAGATTTAGTTTTTGGTAAGTTAACCTTTATACCCTTAACAAGCATAGGAGTAGTGACCATAAAAATAACAAGAAGGACAAGCATTACATCCACTAATGGCGTTATATTTATATCGGAGAACGCTTTTTTATCTTTCTTTTTCATTTAAGAGATTCTAAAAATCCCTCCACCTCTTCAGATATATTGGATAATTTTGTATGCAGTATATTGTAGCCAATAACGGCAGGTACAGCTACAAATATACCAGCTGCTGTAGTCACCAAAGCTTCGGAAATTCCAGGGGCAACTGTAGCTATAGTAACACTTTGAACATTGCCTATACTATTAAACGCATTTATGATACCCCATACAGTTCCAAATAGACCTACAAATGGAGCAGTAGCCCCTATTGAAGCAAGCCAGGGAAAACCACTTTCGAGATCTTTGCTTACAATTTCTAAGAAACTCCTTGCAGACGCGTAAGATTCCTTTCTAAGCAGATAAATGTTACCCGCAATGGATTCTGTAGCTTTAGCAAACGCATCAAGGGATGATTTATCGCTTGTCTCTATAAATTTTTTTATAAAAACACGGTTTTTGTTGAAAATCGATCTAAGCTGTAGCCATTTGTAAATCATAAAACTCCATGAATATAGTGACATAACACCTAATATAATAAGAACAGCTATAGCTATACTACCTATATGACTAAAACCAAAATAGTTGCTCATGACGCGAGTTCCACCATAATCTCGTATTTCCTCATCAATCTCCTTACCCTTTTATAATTCGCATCATCAAAAGAAAGTGAAGAAAGCTCATCCTTATACTTTTGCGCATTTTCTTTTGCTTTTTCCACGTCTATTTCTTCTTTAGTCACAATTTCGTCAGCAATCACAAACACATTGTCATTGTCAACTTCAAAGTACCCACCCACTACAAGCACCTTAAATTTATCTTGACTCTTCGGCTGCACATCCAACAGTCCCACATCTAATACAGTCATAAAGCTTTCATGCCCAGGCAACACACCAAATTCTCCCAATACACCTGGGGCACTTATATATTCTACTTCTCCTTCAAATATCTTCTTTGATGGCGTCACAATACTAACGTTTAGTTCAGGCACCACAACCTCCTACTTACTGCGCAAGTGTTTTTGCCTTTTCTAAAGCCTCCTCTATCGTACCAACCATATAGAAAGCTTGTTCTGGTATATCATCATGTTTCCCATCTATTATTTCTTTGAAGCCCCTTATAGTATCCTGAATTTTAACATACTTACCACTCATACCAGTAAACTGCTCAGCTACAAAGAACGGTTGAGATAGGAACCTTTGTATTTTTCTTGCTCTATTAACAATAACCTTGTCTTCTTCGCTTAATTCTTCCATTCCTAATATAGCAATAATGTCCTGCAATTCCTTGTATCTTTGCAATATTTCTTGAACATTCCTTGCTACTTCATAATGCTCATTACCCACAACAGCTGGATCAAGAATTCTTGATGTTGAATCAAGAGGGTCAACAGCTGGATAAATTCCCAACTCTGTAAGTTTTCTCGAAAGGACTGTGGTAGCATCTAAGTGAGAAAACGTTGTTGCAGGAGCTGGATCTGTTAAGTCATCAGCAGGAACATAGATTGCTTGAACAGACGTAATTGAACCCTTTTTGGTTGAAGTGATTCTTTCCTGCAATTCTCCCATATCCGTCCCCAATGTCGGTTGATAGCCAACAGCAGATGGAATTCTACCTAACAATGCAGAAACTTCTGACCCAGCCTGTGTGAACCTAAAAATATTGTCTATAAATACAAGAACATCCAGATTTTTCTCATCTCTAAAATACTCCGCAACGGTAAGACCCGTTAGACCTACCCTTGCCCTTGCGCCAGGAGGTTCGTTCATCTGGCCGTAAATCAAAGCAGCTTTATCCAAAACGCCAGATTCTTTCATTTCATTCCATAGGTCATTACCTTCTCTTGTCCTTTCACCAACACCACAGAAAACAGAATATCCTCCATGATGCATAGCAACGTTATGAATTAATTCCATAATAAGAACAGTCTTTCCAACTCCAGCACCACCAAACAAACCCGTTTTACCACCTTTTGCATATGGACAAAGCAAATCTATGACCTTGATACCAGTTTCAAACATCTCGCTTGTCGTTGACTGTTCTTCAAGAAGTGGAGCATCCCTGTGTATAGGCCACCTAACATCGTATTTTAAAGGACCTAGTTCATCAACAGGCTCTCCAACCACATTCATTATCCTTCCCAACACGCCTTCACCTACAGGCGTAGTGATATAATCACCTGTATTTTCAACCTCTGTGCCTCTAACTAATCCATCTGTTGAATCCATAGCAACGGTTCTGACCCTTCTCTCTCCCAAATGTTGTTGCACCTCCAAAATCAAATCACTCGCAGCACCTTCTATATCTTCCTTCTTTATTCTCAAAGCGGTATAAATAGGTGGCAAATCACCCTCTGCAAACTCCACATCAACAACCGGTCCTATTACCTGAACAATTTTTCCTTTTTCTGCCATAAGCTAACTCCCCTTATCATTTTATTGTTTCATAGCTTCTATACTTGTTGTTATTTCTATTAATTCCTTAGTTATTGTAGCCTGCCTAGCCTTATTAAATTCAAGCGTCAAATTCTTTATCATTTCCCCTGCGTTAGTCGTAGCCGCATCCATGGCTGTCATCCTTGCAGCATGCTCACCCGCTAAAGATTCAAGCATGGCGCCATACAATTCCATTTTTACAAATTTCGGAAGTAACTCATTTAATACCGTTTCCTTATCCGGCTCAAATGTAAATTTTTCAGCAAGATTATGCTCACTTGGCACCTTATCTCCTATCATTATTGGCAAAAGTTTCTTAACCGTAACTCTCTGAACCAACACATTAACAAACCTGTTATATATCACATAAACTTCGTCCGAATCACCGTTTAAAAAATCAGCAACAACTTTATCCATTATTTTACCTGCACTGGCAAACTCTACTTTATCCTTCAAGACGTCTCCATAGAAATACTTGGGGCTTATGCCCCTAAATTTAAAATAGTTATTAGCAAAGCGCCCAATAAGTATCAAATTAACTTTTTTGTCAGCAAGCTTAGTGCTCATCAAGTTTTCAGCTTCTTTAAGAACATTATGATTAAATGCACCACATAATCCTCTGTCCGATGTTACCACTATCAAATCAACGCTTTTAACGTCTCTAAACCTCAAGAGATCGTTATCATGATGTGATGTGGAGCTTACAAGAGAAGCAATCATTTGTTCAAGCTTATTTCTAAAAGGCCTAAATGTTATGGTCGCCTCTTGGGCTCTCCTTAACTTCGCAGCTGCAACCATTTTCATGGCTTTGGTTATCTGCTGCGTCTTTTGAATACTGCCTATCTTTCTCTTGATATCTCTCATGCTAAGAGCCATGATTAGTGCTCCTTCTTAAGGTTTAAAGACCTTTTTAAATTCTTGTATAGCGTTATCAATTTTCCCCTTCAGCTCATCGTCAATTTTTTTCTTCTCTTTTATCTCAGGCAAAAGATTCGGGAATTTAGCTTCCACAAATTTATATAAGTCTTGCTCAAATTTCTTAACATTTTCAATTGCTATATCGTCCAAATACCCATTGTTACCAGCATAAATTATTAATACCTGTTTCTCAACAGGTAAAGGGGAGAATGGAGGTTGTTTTAAAATCTCTGTGAGCCTTGCACCCCTATTTAATTGCTGTTGGGTAACCTTATCTAAATCAGAGCCAAACTGAGCAAAGGCTTCAAGCTCTCTGTACTGCGCCAACGAAAGCCTCAACATACCAGCAACCTGTTTCATAGCCTTAATTTGCGCTGAACCTCCAACCCTCGAGACAGATATACCTGCATTAACGGCAGGTCTAATACCAGCATAGAACAAATCACCTTCCAAGTATATTTGTCCATCCGTAATAGAAATAACATTGGTTGGTATATATGCCGAAACATCTCCTGCTTGAGTTTCAATTATTGGCAAAGCAGTCAAAGAACCACCTCCCAACTCATCGGAGAGTTTTGCAGCACGCTCAAGCAACCTTGAGTGCAAATAGAACACATCGCCAGGATAAGCTTCCCTGCCTGGTGGCCTCCTCAAAAGTAGTGAAACCTGTCTGTACGCCTGTGCATGTTTTGTTAAGTCGTCATATATAATCAACGCATGCATTCCATTGTCCCTGAAGTACTCTCCCATAGTAACGCCAGCATAAGGAACGATATACTGAAGTGGAGCAGGATCGGATGCTGTTGCTGCAACAATCGTCGTATATTCCATAGCTCCCATTTCTTCTAACTTCTTCCAGATCCTTGCCACCGTTGACCTTTTCTGACCTATTGCTACGTAAATGCAGTAAACATCTGTGTCTTTTTGATTAATTATGGCGTCTAAAGCAATCTGAGTTTTACCTATTTGTCTATCGCCAATTATAAGCTCTCTCTGCCCCCTTCCTATAGGAATCATTGCATCTATCGCTTTAATACCCGTTTGCAGAGGTTCCTTAACGGACTGCCTTTGCACAATTCCTGGAGCCTTTATTTCTATTCTTCTATAATGCTCACTTTCTATAGGACCTTTACCATCTATAGGTTCACCAAGCGCATTTACAACCCTGCCAACCAAGGCTTCTCCCACAGGAACCTGAGATATCCTCTTTGTCCTCTTTACTTTTTCACCTTCTTTTATCATTCTATCGTCGCCAAGAACAACGACACCTACATTGTCCTCTTCCAAGTTCAAAGCCATACCCATAACGCCGCACTCAAATTGAACAAGCTCGTTTGCCATAACTTTGCTAAGGCCATAGATTCTTGCAATACCATCACCAACACTTAAGACCGTTCCTGTTTCACTTATATCGATAAATTCTTTGGTGCTCTCAATCTCTTTTTTTATTACTTCACTGACTTCGCTCGCTTTAATTTGCATTTACCTTTTCCTCCTTATCCTTATATTGAAAGTCTCATAAGTTTATGTTCAAGATTAGATAAATAAGTTCTTAAACTGCCATCATAGACAACATCTTTCACCTGGACAACTATTCCCGCTATTAAACTTGAATCTTCAGCAAAATCAAACTGAACATCCTTATTCAACTTTTCATTGAATTGTTTCTTTAATTTTTCCTTGGTTTGCTCATCCAACTCAACTGCACTTTTAACAAAAGCCTTCACCCTTCCCTTTTTCTCATCAGATAACTCCTCAAATGTCTCAACAATCTCATGAAATAGCCTAAATCTACCCTTTAAGACAACATATTTAACAAAATTATACAAAAATTCGTCATCACATAATTGAGATATAATTTTTTCCTTATTTTTATAGGGAATCACATGTGCTGACAAGTATTCAAACACATCAGGATTGTCCATCAAAAAAGAATCAATCTCTCTTAAATCTTCTAAAATTTTATCTGAATCAATCTCTTTCTTCTCACATAACCCCAAAAGAGCCTTAGCATATCGCAAAGATAACTTTTTATCAATCATTGCTGTAAACTCCTTATAAATTTATCGTTGATTTTTTTATGCTCCTCAGCTGATAAATGTCCAAATTTTCTTCTAAGGTTATCCATGGCCTCTTTACTTATTTTTCTTAACAACACCATTCTAGCTCTCGAGATCATAAATGCCTTTTCCTCTTCTACAGACTTCAAAATTCTTTTTATTGCAACTTCAACCTCTTTAAGAATTTGTTCTCTTTCATTTTTAGCCATAGAGTCAAAAGTATCCAAGATATTTTTTATCTCTAATTCCAACTTATCCAACTTTTCTTTTGTCTCTTCCAGTAACTTTTCAGCCTCGATTTGTAACCTTTCGGCCTCTTCAAGTTCTTCCTTTATAGTTTCTTTTCTTGTTCTGAAAAATTCTGCAACAGGTTTTCTCAAAAAATAATAAAGGATTCCTACAAAAACAACAAAATTTATAATCCTCCACCCCATACGGGGTTCAATACCACTACTTTCAGCAGCAAATGAAACCACTGGTATAAAAACAAATATTACGCTTATTATATATTTCCACATACGAACCCCCCTACTCCACTATCTGCCTATAGATTTTAGTTGCAATTTCAAAACTGTAATCCCTGGAACTACTTAGTTCTAACTCAATTTGCTTATTTATGCTTTCCTCAAATTTCTTAATCTCTTCAACGACCTTCTTCTGTTCTTGAGATATTCTATTCTCCTTTTCTTTTAAGGCATTTGAAATTTCATTGGCATAATTTCCCTTGGCCTTTTCTTCAGCCTCTTTAATTCTTTTAAAATATTCTTCTTCGTTCTTCTTGGCTTCGTTTTTCAAACTGTCAGCCTTATTCTTGAGTTCCTCTATCCTATTCATTCTTTCTCTTATTTTTGAAAGCAAAGGTCTATAAAGAATAATATTAAGTACAAATAACAGAAAGAGAAAATCTATCATTTGAATAAACAGCGTATGATTTATGTTAATCATGTACACCTCCCATGTTTTAGATTTGCATTTCTAAAAAAGATAACAAAATCTACGACGTCTCGTAGACAATTCTTTTTACTCAATAATTATAAAATTTTCAACATTTTGTTTTATCTCATTAAAAAAAGGTTCAATATCACCATGTGTAAGCGACTTTTCTATTGGACCCCTTTCTTCCTTTGGAATAACAATGGTTTTGACTTTATTGGTTTTTACAAACTTTAAAATCTCCTCTGCTGTTTCTCCCTTAAGTTCAATCTTTTCGGCTCTAATTTTATCATCAGCATTTTTGATTATCATTTCTAACTTGTCAAATATTACATTGCCAATGTTCTCTATACCCTGTTCTAATTCCTTTTCTAAATTAACATAACCGATATTGGAATAAAAATCAGTGTCGTTCACAAAAGCAATATGAATTACCCCTATTCTATCCTTTTTAGCTATATCTAATGCCCTTTTAACAGCTCTTTCTGCAACATCAGAACCCTTAGCTATCACAACCAATTCGTATTCCATATTAACCTCCTAACAAAAGCCACACCATGCCAATTGCAACCGACACAAAAGTGGCTGGTGCTCCTACCTTCAAAAACTCCTTGAACGTTATGGGATATCCTGCTCTTTCAGAAATTCCCGCAGTAACAACATTGGCACTTGCACCTATAAGTGTACCGTTTCCACCGAGACAAGCACCCAAGGACAAAGCCCACCACAGCGTATTGCCAGCATCAGGTATTGTTCTTGTAAGATAAGCAACAACAGGAAGCATAGTAGCGGTGAAAGGGATGTTGTCAACAATGGCAGAAGCAAAAGCGCTTACCCAAATAATCAGAATTATTGCAAGTGTTAAACTATTACCAGCCAAATTTTTAACCCAAGACGCTATCATCATAATAACACCTGTCTGTACGCTACCCTCAACAATGATAAACAGCATCATAAAGAAAACAAGTGTTGTCCACTCAACCTCCTTCTCCATCATCTCCGTAATATCAACGCCGCTCAGTATCAAAATTAAGCCCGCACCCACTAAAGCAGCTATAGATGGCTCCATATGGAAGAAACCGTGCGTAACAAACAATCCAATAACAAAAGCAAGAACAAATAGACAGTATTTAAGAAGCTTGGCATCGGTTATCTTGTATTCTTCCCTGAGTTTCTCAAGCAATTTTTCTACATTTTCAACTTTACCTTTTTTATACTCCTTACCAAAGAAAAACCTCATGACAAAAACATTAGCGATCAATATAAGAAAGATCACATCACCAAGATTTACGAGAAATTGGTTAAACGTTAGATGAGCAAATGAACCAATCATAATGTTAGGTGGATCGCCAATTAACGTTGCAGTTCCACCCATGTTCGATGCTATTACCTCGGGTATCAAAAGGCTCATGGGATTGATATTTAGCATAAGGGCAATTTCTATAGAAACAGGAGCAATCAAGAGCATTGTTGTAACATTATCAAGAAATGCACTGACAATAGCCGTAACGAACATCAAGATAATGGACAGTTTGAAAACGTTGCCTTTACTCATTGCATACGACTTATAGGCTAACCATTGAAAGACACCCGTCTTTTTCATTACACCAACGATTATCATCATGCCCATAAGGAGCAAAATGACGTTGAAATCGATAGCCCTAACAGCTTCATCGAACGAGATAACAAAGTAATTCTCGTTAAAAATACCAATTGTATAGGAAACAAACAACAAAATGCCCGCTCCTATAATTGCCGCAACCGTTCTATGTAACACTTCAAAAGAAATAATGGCAAATGTCATTACCAAAACAATCAAAGCTATCCAGAAAGCCGGCGTAGTTACACGCCCCATTACTTCATTGACAGAAGATATATAGATAGTACTACCGTCGGGCAATTTAGAAACCAAAATATTTCTAATAGGCTCATGTATAGTTTGATAAGTACTCTTTTTGAATTCTATATCTATATCAGCAGGTTTTAGTTGTTTTATTGGAATCTCCACAAAGTAACTACCGTTTCTTGTAGTTTCCGTTGTTGCTAAAACTTTTCCATTACACAAAATAGCAACTTCAACACCATCAATAGCCGAGCCGTGTTCGTTTTTTATAACACCTCCTACCCTTAACGTTGAAGACTCAGATACACCCACAAAAACCAAGAAAAATAAGGCAAACAAAGCAAACAACACTCTTCTCATAAGCTTACCCCTACCATTCCTTAGATTTCAATCACTAATCTTATTTGCAAAGTCTCTTAAATCATCTAAATTATCAAAAACAAATTCTAATTTAAGTTTTTTACTTGTTATTTTAACCTTCATATTTTCAAATTTCTCTTTTAAAAGCTCTATCTCTTCCGGAATATCAATAACGATTCGTGTTTTTGCTGCCTTTTCTGCTTCTCTAACACTCAATTTTCTTTTAATTATCTCATCAGCCAATCTTTTTTGATCAGCCTCATCCCTTAATGATAGTATAGCTCTTGCATGACCTGCTGAGATTAAACCCCTCTTCAGCTTTTCTTTAATATCATCAGGCAAATTAAGTAATCTTAAACCGTTAGCAATAGTAGCCCTATCCTTACCAATTTTCTTTGCAAGCTCTTCTTGAGTGTAACCAAAGTTATCAATTAATCTCTTATAAGCTAAGGCTTCTTCAACAGGATTTAAATCCTTTCTTTGTATATTTTCTATCAAAGCTATTTCTGCTGATTCTTCATCCGATATATCTTTTACAATAGCTGGTATAGACTTTAGTCCAACCATACGTGCTGCAATAAACCTTCTCTCCCCAGCAACAATTTGGTACTTATCCCCGTTTTCCCTAACGATAATAGGTTGAATTATACCCTTTTCCTTTATAGACTCAGCTAACTCCTTAACCCCTTTTTCATCAAAATCTTCCCTTGGCTGGAAAGGATTTTTATCTATTAACTCCAAAGATATTGCAACAACTTTATTGTCTTTTTCCAGCTCATCCAACTCGCCAAAGATGGCCTCCAATCCCTTACCCAAGCCACCCTTTTTAGGCATATTTAAGTACCTCTTTAGCTAATGATAAATAACTTTGACTACCAGGACATTTAAGGTCATAGGATATAACTGATTTTCCAAAACTTGGAGCTTCAGACAATCTAACATTGCGCGGGATTAAGGTTTTAAAAATATATTTGGGGAAGTGTCTCTTGAGTTCCATTTCAACCTGTTTAGACAGATTGTTTCTTTTATCGTGCATAGTTAACAATATTCCTTCTATTTTCAATGATGGGTTAAAGGTTCTTTTTACCAAATTAACCGTATGTAATAGCTGGGCTAATCCTTCCATAGCAAAATACTCACATTGAACAGGCACTAAAACAGAATTCGAGGCAACCAGAGCATTTATGGTTAAAAAACCGAGCGATGGCGGACAATCTATTAAAACATAGTCAAAGCCGTTCAAATCTTTCAATAAATTTTTAAGAATTTTCTCTTTATTATCTAAGTTCCTTAACTCAATCTCGGCTCCAATTAAAGATATATTTGATGGAATTATAAAAAGATTGTCCATTTCCGTTGGTGTTATAAGAGACTTTAAACTCTTCTTTCCAATTAATGCATGGTAGATACACATTTCCCTTTCTGCATTTAGGCCACTTGTAGCGTTGGCTTGAGGGTCTATATCAATTATCAAAATTCTTTTCCCAAAAACAGCGAGGGACGCACCGAGATTAATAGCAGTTGTGGTTTTTCCAACCCCACCCTTTTGATTTGTAATCGCAATTACTTTCATATCCTACCTTACTGTCAGTACTCCAAACATCTTTTCGCAGGCATCGGGTTTACATAATCTTTTAGCTTTAATAGACATCTCAAAAATTTTATCGACCGTCAGTAATGATATAATACTCAAAAATTTTTTTCCAGTTAAATCTCTATCCTCCAAAATGATGGCAGCATTGGCATCCGCAAAAGCTTTGGCATTGAAGTATTGATGGTTATAGATCGCATAGGGGTAAGGAACGAGTATTGAACCCAAAGCAGCACATGATATCTCGCTCAAAGTGCTTGCCCCCGCTCGACATACAATAAAGTCTATAGATTTGTAGAAACCCTCCATATCATCGATAAACTTATGCACTTCCCAATCCTTTTTGTTTTTTTCATACGCAGACCTCACCCTCTCATAATCCTCATCACCCGTCTGGTGAATAACTTTAAAATTGGTTTCAAAAGCCGAAAGTTCTATCATGGCGTTGTTTATACTCCTTGCACCCCTCGATCCACCTATAACTCCGACAACAAAAGGCTCCTTTATCGTCCTTTTAAAGTTTTCAAGCTTTATCCTCGTGGGATTGCCCACAACAATGGCATTTTTAAAAAAACGCTTTGTAACTTCAAAATTCACAAACGTAAAATTGCATAGCTTAGACAAAACTCTATTTGCCTTACCGGGATACGAATTCTGCTCCAAAATCGCACTTCTAATGCCCCTACTAATAGAGGCTAAAACCACAGGAAAGCTCACATAACCGCCAAAACCCACAGTAAAGACAGGTTTAATCTCGCCAATGAGCTTTAGTGCTTCAAAATACGCCTGAGATACTCCAAGAAAACCCTTAAGCTTGTCTTTTAAGCCCTTGCCAGCAATACCACGCGATTTCAATAGGTAATATTCAAAACTATACCGCGGCAAGATCCTTTTCTCTATACCATAATCCGAACCAATTAAAACTGGATTGAAGCCATTATCACTCAAAAAGTCTGCAAAAGCCAAAGCGGCAAAGAGATGCCCACCTGTTCCACCGCCTGTAAGGACAACGTTTTTCATTGTATTCTCTCTAACGTGCTAATGCTCTTTCCATCCTCAAGCCTTTTATCAACCTTAAAGATGCGATCTGCGATCTCAAGCATTCTATCCGAGTGCGTAACCAGAATTATCTGATTTTTTAGAGAGTAATCCTTAATCAACATCATCAATTTATCTAAAGCTTTATTGCTCAAACCCGACTCAATTTCATCGAATATAACCGTCTCACTCGCCTGTGAAAGCTCTGACAGTGCAACCTTCAAAGCCAAGATAAACCTTGACTTCTCACCGCCACTCGCCACCTTATCTATGGAATCAGGCTCAATGTCCGGGTTTGCAGAAAATAGTATATCTACCCTATCAAAGCCAGAGCTTGTAACCATATCCTGCGTGAAGACCATCTTAACCCTGCTGTTTTCCATATTGAGCTCTGCCAAATGCTCCTTTATCCTCTTCTCGATCAAATCAGCAACCCTTCTCCTTTCCTTTGACAAATTAACCGCACTTTCAACCATTGCTTTTTCTTTTTCTTCCAACTCCCTTTTTAGCTCGTCTATATCGTCCAAAATCCTTTCCTTTTCGTCTATCAAGGATTTTAACTGCTCCCTTTGCTCAACTATTTCATCCAAATCCCTTCCAAACTCTCTTTTCAATTTCTCAAGCTGAAACAAACGGGCATTTATCTTATCCACATCTATATCTGAAAGGTCTTGATTTAGCACATCGTAAAGCTCATCTTTCGCCGAACGTATAAGCTCTAACGCCTCATTTAGGGCATCCTTTGAAGAAAACTTAAAAGATTGGGTTTCAAGTCTATCCAAATTGGACACTAACCTATTCAAGAAACCCTCTATTGACCCATCCTTCTCGTAAAGCTCAAATACGGCATCCTTTGCCACATCTATCGCAAGTTTTGAACTTTTTACCCTGTTCAGCTTATCCAAGAGCTCCTCATATTCACCCTTTCTTGGGTTAACCTTCTCTATCTCCTCAAGCAGTATCTCGGGGTGCTTCTCTGTAATTTCCTTTAGCTTACCCTCAAGCTTTTCTATTCTACCTTTGAGTTTTTCATACTCCAAAAATTTAACCTTAAAATCCTCGATAATTGGTCTATCAACACGTGTGTCGATCACACCCAAAAGCTTATTACTGGAGAATATCTCAAATTTATAATCTTGGGAAACGATGCTTAAAAAAAGGCCTTTAAACGAAGAAACAATCTTGGCTGTTACAGGCTCATGGTTGATCAAAACCCTTGTTGAACCCCTTTTTATAACTTTAGTAAAGACCACCTCATCATCAAAGATGCCAAAATCGGACAAGACCTTCTTTTGCTCGTCAGATAACTGAAACAGCAGGGAAACCTTCGAAAAATCTGCAAAATTACCTACAATGCTTGTGTCAACCTTTTGAGAAAAGACGTAGTCTATTGCTTTGATTATCAACGATTTTCCACTTCCAGATTCACCAACAATGGCCGTAATTGTATTCGATGGCTCTAAAACACACTTCTCAATGGTCAAAAAATTCTCTATCTCTACCCTTTTTAACATCTCACGCTTCTAATCTTCCTCTCTTCCCAGTTGAGTTTTGTTCTTAAAACATCAAAATAGCTTTTATCTCTTTGTGTAATTAATTTAATCTTTCTTGTAGATTTTCTTATAACTATTTTTTGTTCTTCGGTAATTTTATACCCTATTTGGCCATCTAACGTAGCCATCACATCTTCAACATTCTCTACTATTCTAACAGACAGCGTTGCACTATCCGGCAATACTATGGGTCTGTTGGACAAAGTATGCGGGCATATAGGAGTCAGAATTATACAATCCATAGTTGGATATACGATTGGCCCACCAGATGCCAGATTGTAAGCAGTGGAGCCAGATGGAGTTGATACTATTAAACCATCTGCGTGATACGTAGCAACATCAAGAACTCTACCCTCAAGACTGACTCTCACATTTATGGGCACTATCCTTGCCAAAGCGCCTTTGCTTACAACAGCATCATTAAAAACGGTCTTTTTACTGAATATTTCTGAATTATTGTAAACTTCAACATCCAACATCATTCTTTCTTCCAAATAGTAATCACCTTGAATGAATATTTTATCCAAAACATTATACATTGAAGAGAGAGGAACCTCTGTTAAAAAACCCATCCTTCCCAAGTTAACTCCGAGGATAGGTATGTCTTTTTTAGATTCATTAACAGACCTTGCAGCAGAGATAAACGTTCCATCGCCACCAAGCACAATTATCATATCCACATGGGCAGCGAGCTCTTCCCTATCAACCCCTTTAATACCCAAAGAATTTGCGGCCTCATGACCCAACACAGCCCTAACGTTGTTTTTTTTCAGATATTCCAACAGCTCCTCAACAATTTTATCTATGTTTCTAACCTTAGCCTTAGCTATAATCCCTACGGTTTTGAACATCTAACCTCCAAAGTAAGCTTGCTTTATGACGTTATCGTCTTGGAAATCCTTGGCATTTCCTTCTGCCACAATCCTTCCGTTTTTTAAAAAATAAACCCGATCTGCTATCCTTATGGTCTTATTAACATTTTGCTCAACCATCAGTACCGTAAGCCTATTTTTTTTCATAAATGATATTATATTGAACAGGTCTTTCACCAATTTGGGCGAAAGTCCAGCAGATGGCTCATCCAAAATCACAAGCTTTGGCTCCTTCATCAATCCTTGGGCTATGGATAGCATCTGTTGCTCTCCGCCCGACAAATAGCCCGCTTTTAGCTTAATCTTCTCCTCCAGATTGGTAAAGTGCTCAAAGATCCCTTCAAGTTTTTGTCTAAACCCCTTTTCTCCTTCACGCTTTAAATTCTTATAGAACGCTACCTTAAGATTGTCAAGGACAGAGAGGTCTTTAAAAACCGTTTTTGTGTCCGGCAAGTATGATATGCCAAGATTGGCAATATCATGGGTCTTCAAATCGGTTATATTTCTACCTTCAAACGTTACCCTACCAGACTTTTTAACAACTCCTATAATGGCATTGAGTATCGTAGTTTTCCCTGCTCCATTTGAGCCAATAATTGCCACTATCTCACCCCTATTAACATCTATTTTAATATCCTTAACAGCCAGAGCCCTGCCGTAATAAATGATCAAATCCTCAACCTTCAGCATCTACTCACCCATATAGGCCTTTATAACCCTATAATCGTTCATAACCTCGCTCGGCAACCCTTCGGCAATCTTTTTGCCACTATCCATGACAACTATGGAATGGGAGCAGTTTGTAACAAACTCCATATCGTGTTCTATTAAAAGTATCGAAATACCTCGTTCCCAAATCCTGAAGATGCTCTTTAGCAAAAGCTCTGTTTCATCCTCATTTAATCCAGCAGCCGGCTCATCCAACAAAAGCAATTCAGGTTCAGAAACCAAAGCCCTTGCAATCTCCACAAGCCTCTTTATACCAAAGGGTATTTGGTTGGGAAACTTATAAAGATAATCCTCTATCTTCAAAAACCTGCAGACCTTTTCGACCCTTTCAAAAATCTCCCTTTCCCGCTCTTTGTTAAACCCAAGAATTACAGAAATGGGATTTGATTTGATCTTGCTGTGTAAACCCAAGGCTATGTTTTCTTTAACCGTCAATGCATCAATCAACTGTATATTTTGAAACGTCCTTGAGATACCCAATTTTACCAGCTCATAGGGCTTATACGAAAATAGATCTTTACCTTTAAAAACAACCTCTCCGCTATCGGCTTTATAAAGCCCTGTTACAATGTTAAACAGCGTTGTCTTTCCAGCACCGTTTGGACCTACAAGCGCCTTAATCTGCCTTCTTCTAATGGAAAAACTGACATTATCAACCGCCTTTATACCACCAAAGCTCTTTATTACGTTTTTTATCTCTAAAATATTGCCTTTTTCCACCTTACAAACCCGCCCAAACCTTTAGGCATAAACATGGCAGCAACGACCAACAGCAAACCGTTAACCACAGGCCAGTAATCCTGCAAAAATGTCAGAATATTTGGAAGCGAAGCGAAAACAACCGTCACAATCAAGGAGCCGAAGATACTGTCTATACCGCCAACAAACACCATGACAATGTAATTTATGGACTTTAGAAGGTCAAAAGATGATGGCGAAATAAAGCCTATGTAAAATGCATATAGACCGCCCGCTATGGCCGCATAGAAGGCGCTCAAAGAAAAGATAACGACTTTGTATAGATGAACATTTACACCAAAAGAAAGGGCCGCAAGCTCCTTTTCATGTATGGCTTTAAGCGCCCTTCCAAAGTGCGAATTAACTATCCTAAAACTCAAAAAGGCAAACAGAAACACAATGACCCAAACAAAGAAAAAGAACTTTTTCTCGCTGTCGAACACGAAATTGCCTATACTCAGCATGGGCATTCCAGTAAGACCCTGATGACCACCTGTTAAATCCACTAAATTGTTGGCAAATATGTAGATTATCTCACCTATGGCGAGTGTAGCCATAGCCAAGTAATGTCCCTTTAGTTTCAGCGTTGGATAACCGATAATAAGGGCAAAAACGGATGTCAAAAGAGACGCTATTAGAATTGATAGCCAGGGATTGATGTTGAGTTTGATAGCTAAAATCGAGGCTCCATAAGCGCCTAATCCAACAAAACCCGCATGGCCCAAAGATACCTGACCAGCATAGCCCAAAAGTAGATTTAATCCCATTGCAACAATAACAGCTAATGCGGCAATGGAAACCATATTGAGAATGAAGGGGTTTTTTATTATAAAGCCTGAAAGGAAAAAGAGAGCGATCAATACGTAAGTGGCCGTGCTTTCCTTCATCTAAACCCTTTCCACATCTTTTGAACCAAAAATTCCCGACGGCTTAACAAACAAAACGAGAATCATAATAAAAAACGCAACGGCGTCCTTGTATGATGAAGATACATAACCCGCCGCCAAGGACTCGGATATCCCTATTATCAATCCACCTGCTATTGCACCAATATTATTTCCAAAGCCACCCACAACGCTTGCAGAAAACCCTTTCAAGCCCATTATCAAGCCAATGTTGTACTTCGCAAAGCTTATCGGAACTATGATCGAACCACCGATTGCCCCCAAAAGTCCGCTCAGAAAAAAAGAGGTTGATTTTATATTTTCAACATCAATGCCAAAGATGCTACAGGCCAAAGGGTTTTGAGAGGCGGCAAGCATCACCTTTCCGAAGTCCGTCAAATTCAAAAGATAAAAAAGCAAACCCGCAAGTATCAGGGCACCAATAAAAACAACCAAATACTGGGATGAAAATGTCAATCCAAAAACCGTTACACTATCAAACGGCAAAAACTGACTTATAGAATGGGCATTCTTGCCGAAAATCAGCATGGCAGTGCCCCTTATAATCATAGCAAGGCCTATAGTGAGAATTATTAGAGACAGCTCGGTAGGATTCTTCGTATTCTTAACGAAAATAAAGTGGATAATATAACCCAAAATACCAACAATTAGCGAAACAAGAAAAAGTGACGCGACTAAAGGAACATGAATACTCATGAAATAAAACTGCAGCATTCCACCTAACATAACAAATTCGCCTTGAGCAAAGTTGACGATGCGAGTAGTAGAATAGATAAGATTAAAACCTAAAGCTATTAGTGCGTATATTAAACCTGTTATGATACCATTTATCGTGTATTGAACAAACGCCTCTATTTATTTGCCTCCCATTTTTCGGCCTCTTCTTTAAAAAGAGATGCCGTTAGCTCATCTATGTTGCAAAAATGCACCTCTTTTACGTTCTTTGCACCTTTTAAAAACTCCATCGCTGTCGTGAAAATGATATGCGCAGCCCTCTCCTTTGGGAAACCAAAGATCCCTGAGCTTATGGCTGGCAGAGATACACTTTTTATCCCCTTCTCCTCAGCTAACTTCAATGCACTCAAAACGGCACTCTTAAGTTTGTTGTCTTCATCCCCTTCTCCCCAAACAGGGCCAACGGCATGTATCACATATTTAGCCTTTAGTCTTCCAGCGCCAGTAATGGCTGCCGACCCAGTAGGCACATAGCCAATCTTATCACTCTCCTCCTGTATCTCATAGCCGCCCTTCCTAACAATAGCGCCGGCCACACCACCACCGTGTTTGAGATGGGAATTTGCCGCATTTACAATCGCCTCTGTATCCTCTTCCGTTATATCGCCCTGAATAACCCTCACAACCTTATCCCCAACCTTCAATTCCTTCAAAGCCTTCATTTTAAACCTCACACGTGTAGCACATTTAATTATTTAACAAAACATTGCCTTATCTTTTATACACCGAGTAATAAAAAATGCTTATATGTTTGACAACTAAAACTTTTCAATATTCTATTTTTGCAGCCGTTAATCTATCAACTTCCATTATTCCTCTTATAAAGCGATAGAAGAAGCTTGCTGGCAAACCAATGACTGATATTATGTAATCACCGTCTCTGCCAAATGCCACAAGCCTACCCTTAACGTCGCCTGACGACCAAACAAACTTTAGATTATCACCATTCAATTTGAACATCTTTATGTTATACCCCTGATAGTGTTGCTTGTTGATCGTTATATTGTGGGATAGGTAGTTTCTCATGCCTAAAACTTCATAGCCATCTTTCGTCTTTATAACTTTTATGCTCTTGGGTATAACTGTTGAGTACCCTAAACTATACTCTGGTGTATAACCAGCCTTTCTGGCGCTACCATTTATGGGCTCAGGGTAACGCTCTATAGAGCGCTCTCCACCGCCAAAGATATACGGTGCCTTATACGTTATCTTACCCTCGATCTCGTTGTAAACTTCAAGCTCCCTCGAGCTATTCACAAAAACTATATCGTTACTCACTTTATAGAAGTTGTAAAAGCTATTCACATCAACGGGCAGGTTAAGTTTTGTGGCGGCAAACGTATTCAAATCAAGTTTGTATATCGGACCATAAAACGGGCTTTTTATACTTGCCTTCTGTGCAATGAGCACGGGATTTCCTGAAAACCTATCAAAAAACCGGATATGGTAAGGCAGACCGTCTTTAATAATGTGGAACTTGCCATTTTTGATATAACCCAATGCTGACGACAGATTACCGTATCTATTGAAATTGCTTATGGCAACAAGATACTTGCCGTTAACCTTTGCTGCATCGATGTTTATTATGTTGTATCCATAGCTAAAGTTGAACAACCTGTCGAACGAGTCGATATCAAACCTATATGCTGTAACCTTCGAACCTTGGACAACAAGTATGATATCCCCATATTTATCGTTAATTTTACCCATAAACATAGCTGTTGTGCCATAGCCTATGTTCTTATACAGAGCCACCTTGTAAGAAGAAGATGACATTTGTAGATTTGTATAAGGACTGTATAAGCCAAACTTATTGAGCATAGACTCCCAGAACGTTAACTTTGGTTGTAGCCTTAAATTAGATGCAACCAAATTGTTAGAAGGTATATTCTCTACGTTAACCTGATTTAATACTGCGCGTGTTTTGTTATCTATATCCAAATTACCTATTTCTATAGCAGAGCCTGAATAGCCGTTGTAAAGCTTGTATCTGAGTTTCTCATGTTTAACCGTAGAAACCAGAAGCACCAAATCTGCATCAACAACACTGGCAAGCTTTTTTATGGCCTCTTTTTCATATAGAGTATTTATTCGATTTTTAACAAAAGCGATTTGCAAAGTATCTGGACTTATAACAAGAAAACGACCTGTGCTGTTAAGCTTATCCTTAATTTGCAAATATATATAAGGATTTCTAGTTATTATGGCAATTCTGTAAGAAGGCTTTCCTGCAACCCACTGATCACCTACATGAGGCCTCCCACCGTATATTTCCTTTGTGCCATTTGGTATTATACCCAAACCCAAAAAGTACTTTCTCTCCCTTTCTATACCCTGAGTAATAGTTGCAATAGACTTATGATCGTAAACCTTGTTAATCGTCGCAAAGCATATTCCTTCCTTCAATTCTATAGGTTTATTTGAATTCAGAGGCACGAAACTACCTTCATTTATATAAACGTAGACAAAATAGTTTTTAAACAAACCATCATCAGAACCTTTATTTAAAATAAGCTTTTTACCATTAACCCCTACGATCTTCCCATCTACAACCTTGAGCTTTGTTAATATTTGGCTTGCCAAATTATCAAAAACAGCACTTGCATTTGATGCAAATGGAAAAACAAATAATAACACCAACAACGAAACTAAAATTTTTCTCATTTTTTTAATCCTTTTAATTGTTCCACAATTCCTTTAGTCTTATTGTAAAGTTTGGTAACCTCATTTAGCTCTTCCTTTTTCTCTTCTATTAGTTCCTTCGGTGCTTTTTCCAAGAAAGCACTGTTGTTCAGCTTACTGTTCAAGAAACTCATTGACTTTTCCTGTTTTTTAAGTAGCTTCATCAATCTATTCATCTCCTTATCAACATCTATATTACCCTCTACCGGCAGATAGATGTCTGCATAAACAGTAGATTGAACAACACATCTTTCTTGAGGCTTAGTAGTGATAGAAAGATTCTCCACATTAGCTAAGGTATGTATATAGTTTTTGAAATTAATAAGTATGGACTGGGTATTCTCATTATCTGTCTTAATAAATACATTAACTTTCTTTGATGGTGGTATATTGTACTCACTCCTCAAATTTCTTATAGCTTTAATAATATCAATAACGATATCCATTGCTGATTCCAACTCCTCTGCAATATCAGATTCCTTAAACTTCGGATACTCGGCAATCATTATGGATTCGCCCTTCTTATTGGGCAACTTTTGCCACAATTCCTCTGTAATAAACGGTATAAACGGATGCAACAGTCTCAAAATTATTTCAAAAACCTCAAGCAATGTGTATTTAATCGAATAAGAGAATTCATCATCCATGTGAACCTTGCTCATCTCTATGTAATAATCGCAAAACTCATGCCACGTGAACTGGTATATGGCGCTTGCCGCTTCGTTGAATTTGTACTGCTTTAACGCATCTTCAACCTTTTTAATTGTCTTTGCAAGCCTCGACTTGATCCAAACAGAAGCCTGAGAGAGTTTCTTTGGTTTTTCATCGAACGTCTGACCCTCTGTGTTCAGTCTTATGTACCTATACGCATTCCAGATCTTATTCATGAAACGCCTGTTGCCTTCGATCTTGTCTTCGGAAAGCTTAATATCCCTGCCTTGGGCAGCCAATATTGCAAGTGTAAATCTTAAAGAATCCGCACCGTACTTTTCAACAACCTCAAGCGGATCAATAACATTACCCTTAGTTTTACTCATCTTTTGACCGTATTGATCCCTAACAAGCGCGTGAATATAGACATCCCTGAACGGCACATCTTTCATAAAATGCAATCCCATCATCATCATGCGTGCAACCCAAAAGAATATGATATCAAAACCCGTAACAAGCAAACTCGTCGGATAAAAGCGTTTTAGATCTTCTGTCTGTTCAGGCCAGCCCAATGTTGACATAGGCCACAGGGCTGATGAGAACCACGTATCCAAAACGTCCTCTTCCTGCTTTATATTCTTGCTACCGCAATGCTCACAAACAGCAGGGTCTTCTTCAGAAACCGTGTACCTGCCACAATCCTCGCACTTCCACACAGGAATCCTATGACCCCACCACAGCTGCCTCGATATACACCAATCCTTTATGTTGTACATCCACTCAAAATACGTTTTCTCCCAATTTTGGGGTATAAATTTCGTTTTACCATCTTTCACGGCTTCAATTGCAGGCTCGGCTAACGGTTTTGTCCTAACAAACCACTGTTCAGAAACGTAAGGCTCTATTGTTGTTTTACACCTATAGCAGTGACCGACGGCATGCTTGTGCTGGGCAACGTTTTTTATAAATCCCTTGCTCTCGAGCTCGGCAACAAGCTTCGATCGACACTCGAACCTATCTATGCCTTTGTAGTGTAAGGCTTCTTCTGTCATCCTACCATAATCATCAATTGCTACAACTATATCCAAGTCATGTCTCTTTCCAACCTCAAAGTCATTGGGGTCATGAGCAGGCGTAATCTTCACGACACCCGTACCAAACTCCATATCCACATACTCGTCAGCTATAACAGGAATAGGCTTGTTCTTTATCGGAAGTATCACTTTTTTGCCAACGATATCCTTATACCTCTCATCATTGGGGTTAACGGCCACAGCCGTGTCACCAAACATCGTTTCAGGCCTTGTCGTTGCAACAATTACACCGCCACTGCCGTCTTCAAATGGATATTCAATATAATAAAGCTTTCCCTCTTCTTCTTTGTGTTCGACCTCTAAATCACTCAAAGCCGTATGACACCTTGGACACCAGTTGATTATATACTTATCCTTGTAAATCAACCCCTCTTTGTAAAGTTCCACAAAGACCTTTCTAACAGCCTTAGAAAGCTGCTCATCCATCGTAAAGCGCAAGCGAGACCAATCACAGCTTAAACCCAACCTCTTTATCTGTTCAACAATCCTATTGCCGTATTTTTCTTTCCATTCCCAAACCTTCTCGACAAATTTCTCTCTTCCCAAATCTTCCTTTTTTATGCCTTTGCTCGCCAAATCCTTCTCTACCATATTTTGCGTAGCAATACCTGCATGGTCGGTGCCAGGCACCCAGAGGACATTGTATCCTTTCATCCTCTTATATCTAACAATTATATCCTGCAACGTTCCATTCAATGCATGGCCAATATGCAAGGCCCCTGTGACGTTTGGAGGCGGGATAACAACACTAAAATTATCCACATCAGGATTATTTTTAGGCTTAAAGTAACCGTTTTCCTCCCAAAACTCATACCATTTAGTCTCAAACGCCGGAGAATATTTTGTATCTTCCATAACATTCACCTCTTACGAGTATTCTTCCGAAAGATTTAATCCATAACTAAATGCAGATTGATTCACTGTTCTCAATTTTTCAGGCAACACCTGATCTATCGCCTCTATAAAATGCTTCTCTTCTATTCCCATAAAACGTGACAAAAGCCCAAGTATTATGGTGTTTACAAGTCTTGAATTTCCGAGTCTATTTGCGTCTTTTATAAACCGCCTTTTTATCAGCTTCCTTACGCCCACCGTCTCAATCATGCCGTCTATACTATCCTCATCTATTGTCTGACCAATTATCGGCACAATCCTGTCGTTAACAACAACTATGGAGTCATTATTCAAGTATCTAACCCATCGCAGCATCTCAACCTTCTCTGTTGCCAACATAAACTGAACACTGCCCATTTTATC